>JAEUHE010000079.1 GCA_016793885.1 Verrucomicrobiales bacterium | reverse complement strand
CCCACGATGGGGTTGTGGATTCTATGGCGTTTTCCCCAGGGTAGCTCGTTCCTCCCAACCCTGGGCTTTGAGGCGCAATCCCGTTGGGATAGGGAGGAAGCCCTCCGAACTTGTGGGTAATGCTCAGGTCGTGCCACCGCGGTCCATAGTCAAGAGCCCTCAGAATGTTGGGGTTTTTGTCGGGCTTCTCACCGCGCGTAGAGCACGTGGAGGTTGAGGGGCGGTGGCGGGGCGGCGTTCAGTACCCGCACCACGGTAGCGTCGTAGGCAGGGGTATGCACACCATCGTCCGCTTTGAGCATCAGCGTGTATTCACCCGGGGTATGGAATACGGCGGTGGCCGCGGCCTGGTTCGTACCGGTCAAGGTCACCGCGGACGGCCCTGAATACAGCCGCCATTCCAAAGCCAACGGCAAGGTGTTGGTATGGTTCACCTGGGCCACCAGCGAGACGCTGGCCCCCACCCGCACGGTTCGATCCTGGCCGACATTGACCATCGGCGCCCCCGGTGACCGAGGCCCTTCGCTAATGCCGGTGCTCTGGATCACTTCGAAATTTGTGACCGACACGCTGGATAAGTGGCTGAACGCTGAACTGGACCAGCGCTGGTCCGGGGCGACCGACAGGGAGAAAAAGCCTCCATTGTCCGCCACCAGCGCGCCATACTTTTTCAGCGCCACCAACACCGCCTTCTCCTCCGTCGACCAGCTTGGAGGAATGACGAACGAAGAGCGCAGGCGCAGGCGCTGTCCCATCGCGGGCCGGTTTGGGCTGGTGTCTGAGGATGCGTGGTGGGTGGCGGGATAAATGTGGCTCCGTCGTGTTTTGGCGACCACGAGCCTCAGCGCGTGCTCGACGACTCCGCGCTGGCATTCGTCGTAGCGCACCAGGCCCGCGAACATGCTCAATCCGGCCGCGTCGGCCGAGGTCCAGCCTTCCGGGCGCAGCGTGTTGCTGTTGAGATTGAACTTCGCCCCGTTGGCTGCCTGCCACTGACTTTGGCCACCCACAACGGATAGGCGAGTCTGCCAGGTCTCCCAGAGCAGTCCGGAGCTGGGCTGCAGGATGATGGCATGGCGGTCGCCGCCGTCCCCGTACAGATCCCGTTGCCAATCGAACAGGGTATAGGTGGAGGGCGTGTCCCTGGGCCAGGTTTCAACCGGCAGTATTGAAGGGATAGGATATGGACTGGGGTCTGACTCATCACCGTAGAGGTCGAACACGATCGGCACCAGCGGTTGGTTGGGCGGAACCAAGGCGAAGTTCATCTCGTAAAAGGCGCGTATCCCCCGTCGGCTGGGCTGGAGGTCGGCCACAATTTGAGACATCATCGCCGCGGAGTTGGTCAGCAGGGGCCGACGAGAAACATCCTCATTCCAGGCATTGTCTGGAGGGAAGATCTGCAAACGTGACACCACGTCATCGGATTCGGGGGTATTGAACAGGACGGCGTTGGTAACTACGGGCAGCGGTCCTAGTATTCGGCCGGCGTGGTTGATCCGCTGGGCTCCCAGGCCCCAAGGCAGGCTCAACCACAATAGGATGCACAGGCGTACTGTCGACACCCTGGCGGTCAAGCAGGAAGCGTTCCCTCTGGATCAGTGGGCCGCAAGCCGACGGAGGCGAGTTCTCCTGGCCTCACCCATTTCAAACGGAACCTGCCTCCTAAACGGTTGCATTTCTGCGGTGGGCTGGGATAACTGATCCTCTCACGCAGTCAGGGCCCGTTGATGGCCGGGGATGTGGACATTCTGGGCGGCGGGAGCAGGGATGCGTCAGTTAAAGTATTTGTGGCCAATACGGAACCGTTGAACAATCGCGAGCCGGTCGGAACCGAATTCCGCACCACCCATTGGAGTCTTGTGCTGCGGGCTGGGGACATCTCTTGTTCGGGGCGCTCGGAGGCCCTGGAAAACCTTTGCCGCGCCTATTGGCGTCCACTTTATGGCTTCGTCCGACGCCGTGGTTATGATGAGCATGAAGCCAAGGATTTGACCCAAGGCTTCTTTGCGCGGCTGTTGGAGAAGAACGATGTTGCCGACGCAGATGCTTCGCGCGGGAAGTTTCGCACCTACCTGTTGACCTTGCTGAACCACTTTTTGGCGAATGAGTGGGATAAGTCGCGACGACTCAAGCGGGGTGGTGGAGTGTCGGTGGTCTCATTGGATGACGCCGACGCGGAGTCACGATATCTCCTGGAATCCTCTCCGGATTGGTCGGCTGAGAAGGTCTTTGATCGTCGTTGGGCCGAAGCGGTTTTAGAGGCGGTGTTTGTGCGGTTCCGGCGAGAGGTCGCTGAGAGCGGGGATACCGAACGCTATGAGGTTTTAAAGCCATTCCTCCTGGGTGGAGAGGGTTCTCAGTCGTATGCCGACGCTTCCGCCAGGCTGGGAATCAGTGAGACAGGAGTTCGTTCCGTCGTTCATCGCTTCCGCAAGCGCTTTCGTGAGTTGGTTCGGGCCGAAATTGCCCATACGGTGGCCCGTCCCGAGGACATCGACGGAGAGATTGCCTATCTTTTTTCAGCTCTCGCGGGTTGAGATCGCTCCAGAGGAGCACTTTGTTTGCAACAGGCGGCTGCTCCTGCTTCAGAAACAGAGTAACCGGTGAATCCGTCCTCCAGCATGACAGAATTGGGTCCAGTTTGCCCCCGATGCGGTGAACCTCACCGGGCGGGGGTGGCTGATGGGCTGTGCCCGCGCTGTCTCTTGGGATCACTGATGTCGGAAGAGGGTGAGGATCAGGGAGGGCGTGGAGGGACGGACATTCCAGCGCGACGCCTAGGAGACTACGAATTGATCGAGGAAGTTGCCCGCGGAGGCATGGGCACGGTCTGGCGGGCCAGGCAGCGGCGACTGAACCGCATTGTGGCGCTCAAGGTCCTTTCGGGGGGCTGGCTAGCTTCGCCTGAACTCGTGGAGCGTTTTCGCACGGAAGCGGAAGCGGCGGCGAGGCTGGACCACGTTAACATTGTCCCTATTTATGAAGTGGGAGAGCACGATGGCCAGCACTTCTTTACGATGAAGCTGGTGGAGGGTGGGCCGCTTTCCTGCGATCGAATTCCTTCCGGAGCCCATGAGCGAAACCAGAGCGCTGCTCGTCTGGTCTCGACCATTTCCCGCGCCGTTCATTACGCGCATCAACGCGGCATCCTTCATCGCGATCTGAAACCCGGCAACATTCTGCTCGATGGCCGGGGGGAGCCGCACCTGACGGATTTTGGCCTCGCCAAGGTTATCGAGCAGGACAGTGCCATCACCCGGACCCAGGCAGTGATCGGGACCCCCAGCTACATGTCGCCCGAACAGGCCAGGGGCGATACGAAGCAGCTGACCACCGCGGTGGATGTGTATGGTCTCGGCGCCGTGCTTTTCCATCTGCTCACCGGGCAGCCTCCCTTCGCCGGGGGTACCACGATGGAGACCATCCGACAAGTTTTGGAACAGGATCCTAAGCGGCCATCGGCATTGGATCCCGCTGTGGATCGGGACCTGGAGGTGATTTGTTTGAAGTGCCTGGAGAAGGAGCCGGCGCGCCGCTATGGGTCGGCGGAAGCTCTGGCAGACGACCTCGACCGCTGGAAGAGGAACGAGCCCATTCTGGCGCGACCCAGCCATTGGTTGGAGCGCGCGGTCAAGTGGGTTCGACGCAACCGAGCTCAAGCGGCCTTGCTTGCCCTGGCGGCGATCAGCGCGACGACGGTGACCGTGGTTTCATCCGTCATGAATGTCCGGCTGACCGGTGCCCGGGCGCAGCTCGCCGGCCAGGCCGAAGCCCAGCGGCGGGATCTGGTTCGATTGAATGTCGCCAGCGGCAATCGCCAGGCCGAGTCGGGTGACGCCTTCAGCGCTCTCGCCTCGTTTGTGGAGGCTGCGCGACTGGATGAAGGCGATTCCGAGCGATTTGCCATGCACCGTCTCCGGTTCAACCAGACGCTCGCTCATATGCCGCGTCTCGAGCACCAGTGGATGCACACGGGGTCGGTCATGACCGCCCGCTTCAGCTCCGACGGGCTGCGCGTGGTGACAGCGAGCCGCGATCGTACGTCGCGGGTCTGGGATGCGCTCTCTGGCGAAGCGATCACTGGCCCCATGCCTCATACGGCTGGCGTCAATTGGGCGGGCTTCTCAGCCCAGGATCGTTTGGTGTTCACACGAACCGTCACGGGGCAGATCCAGGTGTGGGAGGCCGACAGTGGTGCCCCGGCTTTTGGTCCTTTCGAAGGGGTGGGTTCGGGGAGCACTCGGGATGGCGCATCGGCTGGCGTTTCGTTTTCTTCCGATCAGCAGTGGTTTGCCGTGATGAAGAAGACCGCGGTTGAGATTCGCCGAACCGCGGATGGAGAGTTGGTGGGAGAACCCTTGGCCTGTGTCGCTCGGCCTAACCAGGTCTTGTTCGCACCCGATGACCAGCGGGTGGCCATTTTGCTGGAACGCGGTCCGCTGGTCATTCACGATTTGGTTACCAAGGAGACACGCCAGCATCCCTCCGGGATCGGCTGGCGCAATGGAGCCTGGTCGCCTGACGGTGAGTGGCTCGCGCTCTCCAGCGCCAACTTTACTGCCCGTTTATTCCACGTGGGCCGTGGTTACCTCGATCCCGTCGAATTGGTGCATGAGGATACTCCTCTCTCTCTACAATTCAGCCGTGATGGCGAGCGGCTGCTGACCAGCAGCTACGACGGCACTGCCCGGATGTTTGAGGCGAGGACGGGGAAGTCCTTGATGCCGCCGAGGCGGCATGTTGGGCCCGTCTTTGCTGTGGCGTTCAGCCCTGACGAGCGTTGGTTTAGTACTGCGGGCTGGGATGGATTCGTCCGACTCTTTGACGCTCGGACCGGGGAGGGTCAGCGCGACGGTCTGCGGCATTCGGGAATTGTTCGGGATCTCGCGTGGAGCCCGGATGGCACTCGTTTGGTTTCCGCGGGGTCGGAGGGGGCGGCGAGACTGTGGCATATTGGAACGAACGGGCCGGCGCGTTGGAGCCGGCCTCATGACAGCCAGGTCCAGGCCGTTGCATTCAGCCCCGACGGCGCACGGTTGGTGGCCTTGGGGCTGAAGAAGGAAGCACGGATCTGGAGTCTTACAAACCAGGGGGCGGCTATTGCCCTCCCTCACCCGGCACGGGCCATCGCCGCGGCCTGGCTGGATGTCCGTCGGGTGGTGACGAGCTGCTCTGACGACCACTTGCGGACTTGGGATGCAACCACCGGTCGTTTGCTGGATACTGTTTCGATCGAGGGGCGGGTCCGAGATCGTTTGAACGAGCATTTCTCGCCCGACGGTCGACTCTTCGTGGCGGTTTTGCCGGGACGGCCCGCTGGGGTCTGGACGGTGGCCAGCGGCAAACGCCGGTTTGAGGTGGGGGCTTCCGCGCTTGGCACCGTCGCGTTTTCCCCGGGTGGTCGCTGGATGGTGGCCTTGAATGGCGTGACGGTCCAACTTTGGGATCTGTCTACGGAACGGGTGTCCGGTAAGCCCATGAAGCTTCCCACCAGCGGCACCGCGGTGACGATCAGCGCCGCAGGGGATCGCATCGCGGTTGCGGCCAGCGATTTTTCCGTCACGATCTATGAGTATCCATCGGGCCGTAAGGTGTGCGGCCCTCTCGTTCACGCCGGCACGATCCGCGACCTGCGATTCACACCCGACGGCCGAATCCTTGCTTCAGGAGGGCATGACAACACACTCCGCCTCTGGGACACGTCGACCGGTGAGCCTCTGGGCGCCCCGTTGCAGCATGGCGGCTGGGTCTTGAAGTTGGATGTGCGCGGCGATGGACTCGCCTTTGCAACGGCCGGCAATGACCTTGTCGCGCGAGTTTGGGAGATTCCCGCCGATCAACAATCCCTCACCGAGATGCAAGCGATCGCGCGGCGCCTCGGAGGGGGAGCCATCCGCTGATGCTTTTAGATCGTTGAGGAAGGGGTTTCTGGAGCGGGGACATATTGCCCACGGACGACGCGGACCACCTCGAACCCGTAGGGTTCCCAGAAATAAGCCGGGGGTGCCGGCACCCCCGGAACCGTTAGCAGTCTCGAGCATCGCGCAGCGATGCCACCGGCTTCCGAGGCCTGCGTCACGCCTACTCAGGGAACCCGATCGGTTCTTCAGTCCGTTCGCCGGCTGGTGGCACGCCTTTCAGGGTGCTATTCCATAGGGGGCCGACAGACCGGGGGTGTCGCTGCGCTCTACGCCCCGGCTAATCTTTTGGAACCCTGCGGGTTCTCGGCCGCGGATTTAGGAACTCACCCGAAGAAATGAGGGTCTCCTACAGCATTTTTGGCCCGCATTATTGGAGGTGAAGAAGAGATCGCGCCACCGGAGATCAGAGCTATAAACCCCGTCGGACCGCTTCACGGTCAGCTCCATGGAACCTGGTTTCTTCGCGTGAGGCTGCACAGGTCTGGACACCGAAGCGAACGATCGGTTCACGGAGAGGTCGTCATTCTTGGAAACTTCATTTTCTCTGCAACACGGATCCCGGAACGCTTCAGATATGAGGTGAACACGGTCCCTGACTCTTGAAATCATGCAGTGTCCACAAAACAAATTTGGCGAACCAATCAATCTATGAAAAACCATCCTACTTACCCCTATCATTGCGCAGGGGTCGCGCCCCGGATCAGCCGGTGGATGTTGATCGTCCTGCTGAGCCTCACTTCAACCGTCGTGTCACATGCCCAGGTTGACGTCTTCATAAGATTTTTAAAAGACGATCGTGGTAATTCGTTCCCGGGAGAGAGCGATGATTCGGTTTATAAGAGCACAGAGGGATGGTGCCGTATTAGATCTTTCTCGTTGGGAGCGGAGCTCACCTTCGTCACGCCGGTTGGCGGTGGTGGAGCGGGTCGAAGGGTGAGTTCCATCGGGTTCGATATCGGGAAGGAAATGAAAGTGATCTCTCCCTCGATCTTCCTCGCGATGGCTAAGGGATCTCCGTTTAAGATGATGGAGATGGTAGTTCGCAAGCAGGGCGCGCGAAGCGGGGAGGCCTATCTTAAGTATGAATTTCTGGATGCGTTGCCGATACGTCAGAATTGGGCTGGAAACGAGGATGAACCGATCGAGACCATTCGATTCGAGTATGAGGCGCTTCGAATGACCCTTCGCTCCCAATCCTCCACTGGAGAGTTGGGAGCCCCCGTGGTGGCAAAGTGGGATTTCAAGGAAAATAAGGAAGCCTTCGGAAGCGCAGTACCGTAGTTCGATACGCCACATCAGCCTAACGATCGCGCTGTCTCATCTTTACCCCTTTAACCCCATCGTTCATTTCTCATGAACCTCTCTTGGATCCTTTCACCGTGGTTTCTCGGAACATTGCTTCTGCTTTCGGTTCCTGGCGCTCGGGCGGAATCGTTTGATGTTTTTGTGAGATTTGGCTTTTCGGAGCCATCGATGCCAGGGATCGGTGAGTCGACCGACCCCGAGTTTCCAGGGAGCCAGGGGTGGAGTAGGGTAGTGGGTTTTGAGGAGGGTGCTAGCAAGGCCCCTCCGGATCCTGGCAAGGGCGCCACCGGAGACAGTACCCAGGGCCCCTTTCAATTCGATCCGACGACCCTAGTAAAACTCATCGACGGTGTCTCTCCTGCACTCTTTCGCTCCTTTGCCGACGGAAGCCGCCTTAACTATCTCCTGTTCGCCATGCGCACGAAATCGGTTGGGACTGAATCCAAGACGCGGCCCTTCTATTTTGCCAAAGCGGAGAGGGTCCGAGTTCTTAGGATCGAATGGACTTGCGATCTCGATGGAGCGCCTTTTGAAAAAGTGACCTTCGATAAGGCCGCGTTTCAATGGACGATTCAATCGGCTGACGACACCCGCTTGACGGGCTCGGTAACCGTCCACTGGGATCCAGCGGCACCCCTCTCCGGGGAAGGTCCTCTCCCCGGTGTTGTGCTGACTCCGAGGTCCTTGTCCTCTGCCGCGCAGGGTATGCCCTATCGGCAGGTCTTCTCGGTTTCGGGAGACACGGCTCCACCGTATGAGTTTTGGATGAGCGGCGGGCTGTTGCCCGACGGGATGACGTTGTCTCGGGACGGAGTGCTTTCCGGGACGCCGAGCCGTAATGGTCAGTTCACCTTTCGAGTGGCGGGCGGTGACTTCGTTGGCAACTTCGATGAGCAAACCTATACCTTGGTTGTGTCGAGCGGACCACGCATTCACCTCCTGGACGCGAGTGTGGATCCGAGCGAGTGGCGGATCCGCCTCGAGGGGATCCCCGGTCGCTTTTTCCGCATCGAGTCGGCGCCGAGCCTCGCCGGTCCGTGGCAACCAGAAGGGATGGCGCATGAGCTGCCTGACGTTGGCTACATGGAGATGTCGGTGAGGATCGACAGCTTCCCGACGAGATTCTTCCGCGCCGTGCAGACGCTCACCGGTTGCCCCACCTTGCCCACGGGACTCGTGCATTGGTGGCGCGGAGAGAGCGAGGTCGATCAGGTCCAGGGGGAGCCATTGGTCGCGATCGGGGAACCCGAGATCTCTCCCGGGCGCATCGGCAACGCGTTTCTCTTCGATGGGAAGGACGACCGGCTCAGCCTGATCGAGGAAGGGCAGCCGGGCAGCCTGATCGAGCGCGATTGGACGCTGGCGGTTTGGGTGCGGCGCGATGATTCGATCGATGCCTCCAGCGCCTTGTTGTTGGACGCTCGCACGGCGGTGAAGTTGGAGCAATATGGGCAGGCCGGTCGACGCGTTGGGATCACCTGGTTCGGTCGCTGGGATCGGTATTTCTCCTACTCCGCGCCGACCCGGGTATGGGTGCATCTGGTTCTCGCCGACACGGCGTCGGGCACTGCGCTGTATGTGAATGGACAGCTCAGCGAGGTTATCCCGGATCGGATTCCGCTGCCACTCAGCACGATGGGGGGCGGAGTAGGGGACCGACTTCGAGGAGCCGTGGACGAGATGCTGGTCTTTGACCGGACGCTGTCTGTGCAAGAAATTGGTCAGCTTTACCAGGCCTCCTTAAAGCTGGGAAACTGCGATCCGGTGCCATGAAGTGGACCCCGCGTTCTTCTTACTTCTTTGGGTGAGTTCCTGAATCCGCGGCCGAGAACCCGCAGGGTTCCAAGAGATTAGCCGGGGCGTCGAGCGCAGCGACACCCCCGGTCTATCGGCCCCCTATTCAACAGCGCCCTGCAAGGCGTGCCACCCTTCGGAGAACGGGCTGACGAATGGATCAGGTTGCTTGAGTCGGCGGGGACGCAACCCTGTTGAGGCGGTGGCATCGCTGCGCGATGCTCGATACTTCTACCGTTTCCGGGAGTGCGCGCACTCCCGGCTAATTTCTTCGAACCCTGGGGTTCCCTAACACCAAGGTGAGAACCTACCGTGTTGCCCACCGTGTTTAGTCGCCATTTATGGAGGTAAAGATCAGGGCACGACGTTGCTTTCCTTCAGGCCGCCTCACGCCCAAACAGGCCCCAGCGATCATCGCGATAGCGAGGGCCAGCAGCTTTGTTGGCCCATTTCGGCAGGAAACTGAACTCGCATTGTTCTTGGATATCCCATATTAACTAGATGTTATGAGTCGTTCGCAACGCCGCAGTGCTAGTGCTGGGTTGATTAAAGCGTTTGCCGTGGGGGTGTTGCTGATGTGGGCCAGTTACCTTGAAGCGCAGCTCCTGGAGTTACGGAGAATGTCGTTTCGCAGCCAGCCCGAAAAACCCGCCAGCGATGTAAACCAGGACTCCGTTTTAGATGAGCACGGCAACCTTTATCAAACGGGGTTAACCGTCACTCTGAAGTATGACAGTGAGGGAAACCTGAAGTGGGTAGTTCCCATACCTGGATTGAGTCTCGCGCTGCTCCCTGGGGGCGACTTGGTTGTGGTGCATTCATCAGGTGGCTCCGCACGAATCAGTCCGGATGGAACGATCGCTTGGGCAAAAACTAATGTTTATGGGCGCGTGGTAAAGGTGGAGGGATCCGGAAGCTTGAGGATTCTGGGGAATGATGGGTTTAACCTTAAAAAACTTAGTGCGGAGGGAGAAATCCTTTGGGAGACAGACCATCGCGGCAGTTTTGCAGGGGCCAAGGCGGATTTCTTAGCGATTGGTCCTGCGGGCCAAGTCTTTCTGATGGGGCTCTCTGACACCACTCAACCACCGGTCAGCGCAAGAAGCGTGGTGGAATGCGTCGATTCCAACGGATCTCTCTGCTGGATCAACCTCGTGAATGGGGGTGAAAATAGTCGCGGAAGCGCCTTAGTTGTGGCCTCAAGTGGCGATCTCTTTGTCACAGGAACGCAGGATCTCTCTTCTCAGTTTACCTTCACGCACACCTATCTCGTACGCTTCGATCCGGCTGGAAAGCAAGAGCAGCTCGCTTTGTATAAAAGCACATTGGGTTCGGCCTCGAACTCTAGCGAGTATGGAACGACGTTGGCATTGGACAGGGATGAAAACCTCCTAGTTGCCTCCCGAGGTTTCTCAGGCTCCCGATCCACGGTAATATCTAAATACACTTCCGAAGGAGTGCGTCTTTGGAGCACGTTTCATGGACCTTTCTGGGGAGACCCACTTCTTATCACTAGCGGCGATGCCGCGATTTTTGTCTCCAACATGCCAAGTAAGTATCCTCAAAATCCCGGGCGGGTTCCCGAGATTGTTCACGTCAACAGAGATGGAGTCGTTGACTGGATATTTCCGATCGAAGAAGACCACGAGTTCCCCCTCAGGTTCTATTTTTCTGTGAACAATGCATATGTTCGTGGTGCTACCCATCTTCTTCTTTCTGGGACCAAGTCTGACAATACATTCCCGTTTTACTGGGACTACGAGTATCAAACCCGGGAGTTCCTAATCACGGAGCCAGCCAATCGTCCTGAAATCCTCGAGTCGCCTCGTGATCTGACAACCAACTTTGGCACCCATGCACTCCTGACGGTCCGTGCCGCCGAGAAGCAATCGACTCCAGGCGGTCTAACCTATCAGTGGCTGTTGCAAGGTGAGGCAATAGGGGGAGCCACAAACTCCACTCTTGCGATTTCCAAAATTGGAACGACCAACTCAGGTTGGTACTCAGTCATGGTCAGTAATCAATCGGGAGCGGTCGTGACCCCGGACGCTTTGGTGGTTGCAGTGCCAGAGATCCATCGGCCGCACTTGACGGCCGAAGGGAAAGTAACTTTTGAGTTTAGCAGCGAGAGAGGGCTGAACTACGACATCCAGGTTTCAGGCGACCTCCAAGCTTGGCAACTTTACTCGACGATCACGTCCGTCGGGGATAGCACGGTCTTTATCGAATCCGAGCTGCCGCATCACATTCGCCGATGGTATCGAGTAAAGCCTCAATTCTCTCTTCCATAGAGCATCATCTCCTCCGCCAACTTTCACGGCTCCAAATTCGGAAATGATGCTACCTATGAACTCGCGCCTCACAAACAATCCTTGGCAGAGGGGACGCTTGTAGGGATGGTTCTTGTCGTGCCGACAGGCTTACGCTTATTTGAGTCGTCGGCCGCATCGCTTTATGACTCGAATCCTGGTTTCCCGATGGCTTGGTGGCTTCACTGCGTGGGTTGCTCTGCTGTCATCCTCCCTCCTGGCCGCGCCAGCTCCGGTGCCGGGCATCCCCGTCCCGACTCCCAATCAAATTGCCTGGCATGAGGCCGGAGTGGGATTGTTCTTTCATTGGGCACCCAATGTGTACCAGGGAGGCGAGGGTGATAATCTCTCGACACCTCGAACTCAGATCAACCCCGACCGCTTTGACGCTCAGCAGTGGGTGGAAGCCGTGCAGGCGGCGAACGCCGGATACATGATCTTTGTCGCGAAACACGGCGGTGGCTACTGCACCTGGCAAACGAAAACCACGGATTATTCTATCAAGACTTCGCCGTGGAAGGAGGGGCGAGGGGATATGCTGGCGGAGCTGGCGAAGGCGTGTCAGGAGGATCAGGTGGCTCTCGGTGTTTACCTGGGACCCTACGATGAAACCCATGGCGCGGGAGTGGGCGGTCGCACTAAAGACCCCACCAAACAGTCAGCGTACAAGGCAATCTACCGTCAGCAGTTGACCGAAATTCTGACTCAGTACGGACCGATGTTCGAGATGTGGTTTGATGGGGGCAACATTGTTCCCATCAATGATATCATCACAAAACATGCGCCGGGCATCATCTCGTTTCAGGGTCGCATGGCCGGCGGCTCTCGCTGGGTGGGCACGGAACATGGGTTCGCTCCGTATCCCTGCTGGAACACCATCGATTGGAAGGAAGGCGAGACACCCAAGGAAGGTGCCGGCACTCCAACGGGCAATGCTTGGTGTCCCGCCGAGTGCGATGTCTCGATCTTGCGCCCGCGCTGGTTCTGGTCCCCGGGTTCGGACAAGAACATCCTCAGCCTGGATTCCTTGAGCGAGATTTATTACCTCTCCGTCGGGCGTGGAGTGAATCTGTTGCTCAACGCGACGCCCGATTCTCATGGTGAAGTGCCAGCCGCTCAGATGACGCGGTTGCGTGAATTTGGGGACGACATTCGTGCGCGGTTCGCCAAGCCCCTGGCAGTCATGGAAGGTGAGGGTGATGGTTTAACACTGGATCTCAGCGGCGAGAAGACCGTCGATCATCTGGTGCTGCGTGAGGACATCGCGGGCGGTGAGCGTGTGCGGAAATTTATGGTGGAAGGGAAGCGTAAGAATGGGAAATCGGTCGTCTTGGCGCGAGGGAGTCAGATTGGGGTTCGCCAAATTATTCCCATCCCGGCTGTGGCGGTGACGGAGCTGCGGTTGAAGATCGAGGGGAAGGTTGCGCCGGTAACGATCCGCGAATTCGCGGCGTTCCATGTCGATCGTCCGGTGCCCGCGCTGGCGTATCGAGAGGGAGGACAACCTGCCATGCGAGCTCCCACCCTGTCCCGTAGTCGCGACGGTCATTTCGCCATCGAGAGCCCGACTCCGGCTTGGGAGATTCGGTATACCCTTGACGGTTCTGAGCCGGGTCGGAAGTCCTTGGTTTATCGAGAGCCTCAGCGTCTGCCGCTGGGTGGGATCCTGAAAGCGCGCTATTTTGACACCGAGAACCCGTCATCGTCATCCGCCGGGGGGCCGGTGGTGAGCCGTCGTTTCGGTCTCCCTCCTTCCCAAATCAGCGTTGTGAAGGCTAGTTCAGAGGAGAACGACACTCCCGCCGGGGCGGCATTTGATGGAGATCCCAAGACCATGTGGCATACCGCCTGGCGTAGCTCGACCCTCCCGCCCCCTCATGAAGTGGTCGTCGACCTCGGAAAATCGTGGTCGGTGAACGGGCTGGCTTATTTGTCCCGTCAAGACGCTGTTGGGAATTTTCCGAGCGCCATTTCGGTGTGGGCGAGTGAGAAACCGGATGCCTTTGCGGAGAGGCCCCAATTCGAAGGATCGTTCGCCAATTTCAAGAAGGATCCCCAGACTTGGCGTCAGTTGGAATTCCCGCGCGCTCTGCAAGGACGTTACCTGCGGGTCGTGTATCTCGACGAAGTCAATCACGCCAAGTGTGTAGCCACCGCGGAACTCGAGATCCTGGTGAACCCCTAGCAGCAACCCTGCTGCTTCCCGACACCGAGTTTCTTAAGCACGATTTCCAGCGGGCAGAAACCCGTCATGGACGATTGGAGCAGGTTGAAGCCTACAAAGGCCGTAAACCACAGCCAGTTGGGGCTATGATAATGGGCCAGCGCCAAGCTCGACAGGACGAAGGTCCCGGCCGCCATTCGAATGATTCGTTCCAGTGTCATCGTATCAAAGTTCCTTCTGCTGGCACCGAGCCACGGATGGGAAAAAGGTTACACTCGCAACCGCCCCTGAACTGGGAACAGGGAAAGAGGCGATTTGGCCCACGGATCACGCGGATCACACGGATGGGACCTGAAATCCGGTGAGGTGATTTTATTCTGACCGGGCTGCCAGTGGGCTTGGTTTCATCCGTGTGTTCTGTGTGTTCCGTGGGCAAAAACTCAGGTTCTGGCCAGCTCGGTCGGCTTACGTGCATTGGTGGCGAGTTCCTGCCTGAACCGCTGAACGCACGCCGCCCCCACTGAAGTGGAAACTCCGTACGCCGACGGGAACGCCCCAAGCAGGAACTTCTAGGCTGCCCCTTTCAGGCTGTCCTCGGAATCCTTGATCACGAAGCGGGCGCGCAGCCGCGCCACTTCACTGGCCAGGCCAGCGAGCCGGACTGAGCTGAGGACTTCGTTGAAGTCCTTGTAGGCCGCCGGAGCCTCGTCCTTCGGATAGGTGCGGCAGTTGGTCAGGATATCGTGAGCGGCAAACTCTTGATCCACCGTTGACTGGTCCAGTTCCCGGATTGCCGCCTTGCGCCCCTTGGCTCGGCCTGCGCCGTGGTTTACGCTATAGCAGCTCTTAGCGGCGCCAGGATCGGCCACCATCACGCAGGATCCCGCCGTCGGGTTGCCCGGCAATAGGATCGGATGCCCGGTTTCATAAAACGGTGTTTCTTTCAGGGCATAATGGTGGGCGGGAAAGGCCCGGGTGGCTCCCTTTCGATGAACCCAGCATTCGCGATTCTCGACGATCTCGCGTCGGGCGATATTGTGGCTAATGAAGTACACGAGGGATCCACGGGCTCCGGGTAGCACCTCTTGGAATGCCTCCAACACCAGAGCATTGATCAAGAGATGATTCACGGTCGCAAAGTTGGCACCCAAGGCCATGTCATTCAGATAGTCGTTCGCCTCGGGAGTGCCGAGAGGGGCATAGACCAATTCGCGATCCCCACCCGGTAGAGGGATGTCCCAAGTGGCAAACTTGCTTTGGAGCACCCGAAACTGATCATTCGCGAGCTGATACCCGAACCCGCGAGATCCGCAGTGGGAAAGAAACGCCACGTGCCCATCGCGCAGTCCGAAGACCTCGGCGGCGCGCCGGGCCCGTTCGTCAGTTCCCACCTGCACCGTCTCGCATTCTCCAAAGTGGTTTCCGCCGCCGTAGGAACCGAGTTGACGCACCTTGTCTTCGAATTTGGCGAAGCGGCCAGTCGAGAGGAGGAACTCGAGGCGCTCGGCGAGATCGCCGCTTTGGTTGTTGTGGCCCAGGTGAAAGGAATCCTCGCAGCGGGTCGCCCACTCGGGCGGGATCCCGAGTTCGTGACAGACCCCGACTGAAGCGCCTTCGATCGCAACGCGACGGCCTAGCGCACTGTCGACCGCGCGCCCTTTCTTGACGGAACGCTGGCCCTTACCTGCGCCGGTTGGAGTGCGCTCCAGAATGGCGTCAATGAGCGCCCGGCGGGTCGGCCTATCCTCGATCGCGGCGGCGGGAAGATCCAGCTGCAGCAGGCTCATGGAGCATTTGATATCCACCCCCACCGGCCCCGGATACACATGGGTCGGGGACACGAGCACGCAACCGACCGGGGCTCCATAGCCTGCATGGGCATCGGGGTTCAGCACCAGATCCGTCACACCGGGCGCACCGCGTGAGTTCAACGCTTGCTCGAGGCACTTGGCATCGAAGCCGTCGCGGATGGCCTTGGTTCCGATGACGGTGATCGGTTTTCCTTTGTTCTCCGGCGCTGGGAGAAATCCCGTCGCTTCGCCGGTGGATTGGATGCTCATTTGGTTTGTGGCAGTTTCCATATCTATTGCAAAAGTATGTGACGACAAAGAGTGATGAAACGTTTTCGTGCTCTACCATTGAGCTATGGCCCCATCTGTTGGAGCCACCGGGACTCGAACCCGGAACCGCGTCTTCTTTAGAGATGTAGTTCCATCGGCATTCGTCACAAATCTGACTTGGCCCTCGACGAGAGCCCGTTATTAAGAGCGGTTCGACAAAAGGTTACCGAGACGGTTTGGTTTCGTGTAGTCTCGGCGGCATTCGAACCGCAAATTCGTCTTTCGAGGAGGGCGGAAACAGTCACAGCTTGCTGTGCTGCTCCGCCCTCCGGTGGCGTCCTACAAAGAGATGGCGTCCATGACGCCCACCCAATGCTCGGCCCCGAGGCGGCCTTCCGTGAAGGCGGCGATCACCTCGAAGACTTGGTCGGAAAATCCTCCGACGTTCAATACCGATTCTCCCTCGTTCGCCTGCGTGGTCGCCGAAGGCTGAAGATCGATACAGACCAACTGAGCCTGCGGATTAAACCGCTTAAACACGGTCCACTCGCGCATTGTCCCGGTTCCGCGGCCATTGGTCGCGTCCACCCACGATTCGTTGTCGGAGATGAACACGACCAGGTCGCCCTTCGCTTGGCGGCGGTTCAACTCGGCCAGCGGGGCGGAACAGTTCGTTCCGCCTCCGCCCACTGCAGCCAACTTCTCTGCATTCGTCATGATGCTGTCGCGGGCGTTCAGACGCACCGGCACGACGTTCGACTCGAACGGCAGGACTTCGGCCTGCGGATTCTGTCGCAGGATGGAAGCGGCCACCAGAGCAGCTACATCGATGCACCGCACCGAGCTCGTCGCCCCCTTCCGGTGCCCCGTCACCGGGGAACTCATGGAGCCGGAGACATCCGGACACACATAGATCTTTCCCTCGAGACGGGGCACGTTCTCGGTTGCCACCTCCATGGCGTCCTGCAGTGCTTCTAAAATCGGGCTGGGCACCTCGTTCCCGGCCGACCGAAACGCGGCCAGCAGCTGATACGGAAACGCTCGAGCGCGTCGGACGGCACTCGGATCCTTGAGTCGCTGAGCGACCGTGTTAACCATAGCTCGATCGTTGAAAACCCCGTGACGAGCGAAGGTGTTCAGATTCATGCGAGTCATCTGCCAAGGCGCCTGTTTTGCGATTGCCGCCCATTCCGTTTGACCGAGGTTGAGCGCCGTGAGCATTTGGAACGGTACCTCCGGCACCACACCTCGCTGGTTGGGAACGGCCGCCTTAAACGCCTCGAACTGTTTGACGATTTCGGGCAGTGCGGTGGCTTCGTGCTTTCGCTCGAGCAGGTATCCATACAGGGCCTCGCGCTGTGGACTGTTCGGTTTCGGGTGAACCAACTTGATCAGGTCCGCCATGGAGGGGTCGTTCCCAACCGACGCCCGAAACAGTTGCTCGTCGGTTCTGGACTCCAACCAGCCCTGAGCCAGCTTTTTCGGCACCGTGCCGAGAGACTTGCGTCCCACGGCTCCGGAGCGCATGACCTGCACAAAGTTCCGGAGCATTTTTCCATCGTCGATCACCCGATCGAAAACCCGTCGCAGAAGCTGAGTATCGCGGGTCGCCAGGAGGGCGCAGAGCACCGCCGGGGTATCCTTCATGAATCCCTTGGTTCGGGCGTAAACCGCCGCTTTCGCGAGAAACGGATCATCGACGTCTCGCGCCAAGCTCAGGAGTTGCTGCAATTGGTCCTTCGCGGAGGCGTAGAAGGTGGAGTTCAAGCAACCCGTTGCGACATACTGCGCGAGGGCGTGCCTCGGGCCGAACGCATAGGCCGGGGCACCCTCTTGATTGGTGGCATCCGTTTGCGGGAGCAGTGCTCCTCGCTGGGATCGGAATAAGTTCTTGTTGGCCATATCGATTCTTTCGTCTCGTTCTGCCGACCCTATTGCAAGGCGCATGCCAACCTCGAGATGATGGCCCCGAACTCGTGGAAATGCTGAAAACGCGCAGAAAACGTCCTCTTTAGTAGGTTGGGCCCTCTGTCGAAACGATTTGCCTCTTCAAGCGAGTAGCCGATAAGCTAATGTAAGCGAATTAAAGCTATGGCAACCAAGAAACGAGTCGTGATTGGACTGCTGGGGAGTGTGTTGGACTTCGGCTACCACGAAGAGCGGTGGTCTAAATGGCGTCCGACGGTTTCCTTGTGCAAGCATCCGGAGCTGCCGGTGGATCGGTTCGAGCTGATCTACGACCCTCAGTTTCAGAATATCGCCAATGTGGTCTTGTCGGACCTGCGACGGGTGTCCGAATCCATCATTGCACGCGGAACGCCGCAGCCGCTGCGGGATCCCTGGGATTTTGAGGAGGTCTATGCTGCATTGCATGACTTCGCTCGGGCTTATCCCTTCAAACCGGACGAAGAGGAATACCTGATTCATATCACCACCGGCACCCACGTGCAGCAGATCTGTTTGTTCTTGCTGACGGAATCGCGGCATTTTCCCGCGCGGCTGGTGCAGAGCGCCCCGTTGGATTCCAAGCGACGTGGAGCCGACGGCAAGTTCGCCATCATCGATCTCGATTTGTCCAAGTATGATCGCCTGGCCTCGCGCTTCGGCACGGAGCAGCGTGAAGCCCGCACCTTTTTGAAGTCGGGAATCGCCACTCGCAACGCCCGGTTCAATGAGCTTATCGAGCAGATTGAACATGTGGCGATCCAGGCTCGGGAGCCGATCTTGCTGACCGGACCTACGGGTGCCGGTAAATCACAGCTGGCTCGCCGCATCTACGAACTCAAGAAATCCCGGCACCAGCTCGAGGGCGGATTTGTGGATGTCAACTGCGCCACCTTGCGCGGGGATTCCGCGATGAGCGCGTTGTTCGGTCATGTGAAAGGGGCGTTTACGGGAGCCCAAAAGGATCGGGCTGGGTTGTTGCGCACGGCCGATCGAGGTGTGTTGTTCCTGGATGAGATCGGCGAACTGGGGGCCGACGAGCAGGCGATGCTCTTGCGCGCGCTTGAGGAGAAGCGTTTTCTCCCCTTTGGGGGGGATGAGGAGGTGAGGAGCGATTTTCAGCTGATCGCGGGGACGAACCGCGATCTGCTCCAGAGTGTGCGGGAGGGACGTTTTCGTGAGGATTTGTTGGCTCGAATCAATCTCTGGACCTTCCAGTTGCCTGGATTACGGGAGCGTCCGGAGGATATTGAACCCAATCTAGATTACGAACTTGACCAGTATGCGCGGAAATCCGGTCAGCGGGTCACGCTCAGCAAGGAAGTGCGCGAGGCCTTCCTCGAATTTGCTCGGTCTCCGGCCGCTCGCTGGTCGGCCAACTTCCGGGACCTCAATGCCTGTGTTACCCGAATGGCGACCCTCGCGTCGGGAGGAAGAATCACCCGCGAGGTGCTGTCCGGTGAAGTGACCCGTCTCCGCGTGGCGTGGAGCGAGGCACGGGATGAAGGGGATGATGACGCCACGCTGCTCGCGCTGGTGGGTCCCAAACGTCTCAAGGAGCTTGATCTGTTCGATCGGGTGCAACTCGCCGGAGTGATTCGGGTTTGTCGGGAATCCGCCACCCTCTCCGAAGCGGGAAGGAAACTGTTTGCCGTGACTCGCGAGAATCGGCGAACGGCGAACGATGCTGATCGGCTGCGCAAGTACCTCGCCCGGTTTCAGCTTGATTGGGAGGAGGTGAGGGCTAGTTCCACTTGATTTGGCACGTGAGAACCCCTGGTTTGAAGAGATTAGCTAACGCGGGGAGCCCAGCGAGGCGGGTGTGATTAAAGTGGGTGAGAGTGTTTCCTCGTCAGCGGTATTTCCGACTCCGTCGGGTGCTGAAAGCTGTAGAGGACTACAGCACTCCAAATAGCTTTGCCACCGCGCGGAGCGTCTTGGAGTGCGTGCACCCCTGTGCCGCTTTGGTCCCCTCCGATGCAATCAGTTCCAGCTCGCTCACTTCAAATCACACCCGGCTACCCCTCCGCCACCCGGCTTTGAGGTTGTCATGGCGCGCCGTGAGGCTAGGCTGGGTCACCAATCTGGGTTTCATGAAATCGAACTTCGCCACTCTTTCCGTCCTTGTCAGTTTGATCGCAGCCCTGTCGCGGTTCCAGGCCACGGCTGCTTCGGTCTCCCAGGAACTCCGAAAGCATGTGAATGAGCGGGTGCAGGCGGAATATGCTCCGATCGAAGCGATCTACCGCAATCTGCACGCTCACCCGGAGCTCTCGTTCATGGAGGTGAAAACGGCCGCCTTGGTCGCCCGTGAGCTGCGTTTGCTTGGCTTTGCAGTGACCGAAAAAGTCGGGAACACCGGGGTGGTGGGAGTGCTGACAAACGGAGCGGGGCCCACTTTGCTTGTCCGCGCGGACATGGATGGGCTTCCGGTGAAGGAGGCGTCCGGAGTCTCGTATGCCAGCACGGATATTGTGAAGGATCTTTCCGGTAAGGATCAGCCGGCCATGCACGCTTGCGCTCATGACGCCCATATTGCCGGCTTGATCGGCACCGCGCGGCTGCTCGTGACCCTGAAGGCCGAGTGGTCTGGGACCCTAGTGCTGATGGCGCAACCGGCTGAGGAAATCGTGGCCGGAGCCCGGGCGATGTTGGCGGACGGTTTGTTCACGCGATTCCCCAAGCCAGACTACGCGATTGCTTTGCATGTCATGTCCGCATTGCCGGCGGGCGTGATTGGCTATGCCGAGGGGCCATTGCTCGCCAGTGTGACGTCGATGGATATCCAGGTGCGTGGTGTGGGTGGGCACGGTTCGGCGCCTCATACCACCAAGGATCCCATCGTGCTCGCTTCTCAGATCGTGTTGGCGTTGCAGACGATCGTCAGTCGAGAGATGAAACCAGGCACTCCGGCGGTGGTCACCGTCGGGACAATTCAGGGTGGGCTCAAGCGCAACATCATCTCGGACTCGGTTAAGCTGGAGCTGACGCTTCGCAGCTTCGACGAGAAGGTGATGGCTCAGCTCGTCGCCTCGATTCGTCGTGTGTGCGATGGGTTGGCACGGGCCGCAGGCGTTCCCGATGCGTTGCTACCGATCGTGGTAGTGACTCCAGAGTCGGTTCCTGTGACCAGCAACGACCCCAAGTTGGCGCGTCGTTTGGCTGGAACCTTTACTGAGTGGTTTGGATCCGATCGGGTCCGCGTTCAGACGCCGATCACGGGAGGGGAGGATTTTTCGGAGTTGGGCCGCACGGCTCATCGAATTCCCATCTGCATGTGGTTCGTAGGAGCTACGGATGCGGCGCTTATCGAGCAGAGTGAGCGTTCAGGGGTGCCCCTGCCTTCCAACCACTCTCCCACATTTGCCCCTGTAGCCGAGCCCACGCTCAAGGCCTGTGTGAGCTCCATGACGGCTGCTGTGCTTGAGTTGCTTCACAAATAGCCCGCATCCTTCCGTCGCTCATGACATCACCTGAGACTTACGAAGACCGCATCGCCCGACACCTCTCCGAGTTGGGTATCCCAGCCGCGTATGGGACGGAGCGAGGGATGATTCTTCATCGCGAGGCGACGGAGTTGGTCTCGGTGGGCAAGGACATGTATGGGCGCGAGCAGCGATTGACTCCGGCGGCTGCGGCGGGTTGGGAAGCGATGCGCTCGTCAGCAGCAGGGCAGGGCGTTGATCTGCTCTTGGTGTCGGCGTTTCGTAGTGTCGACTACCAGCGTCAGATCTGGGATCGGAAATTAGCCGCCGGGCAGAGCGTCGCTCAGATTCTGACCGTGAGCGCGCCTCCGGGCTATAGCGAGCATCACACGGGACGTGCGTTGGACTTGACCGCAGCTGGATGCGAGCCCTTAACGGAGGCTTTTGAGACTCTACCGGCCTTTACCTGGTTGGCAGCCCATGCCGGGCAGTTTGGGTTCGCGATGAGCTATCCTAGGAACAACCCGCATGGGGTTGTTTACGAGCCCTGGCATTGGTGTCTGGGCGAAGGGTGATCATCGGGCCAGGGGGGCGGTGAAGAAGATGGGGTTCCAGTCAGGCTCCGTGATCGGATGAGCCTCCTCATACTTCTTGAGATGGACGTGTAATTTCGCCAACCGCTCCGGCGAGAGCTGCGCTGCCGTGCTCCGGACCAGCGTCTCGGCCTGTGGTAGGGGATGTCGGGCGGCTGCCGAGGCGAGCATCCAGGCCTTATCCAGGTTCTTGGGGACCCCTTGTCCAGCCGCGTACAACTTGGCCAGGTTGAGTTGCGCCTCTGGAAAATGATTGGTGGCGGCGGCGCGAAACCACAGCAGCGCTTGAGATACGTCAGGTGTGCCGCCTACGCCGGCCAGGTGGAACTCCCCGACGCGATTCTGGGCCTGCGGATGTCCGCCCAGAGCCGCCTCGCGAAAGAGTTCCAACGCCTTTCGCTTGTCTTGTTCCACCAGCGCTCCTTTCCAGTAGATCTCGGCCATCCAGGTGGTGCGATCGGCCGGACTGTTGGTCAGCTTTCCTTCAATCCAATAATGAAATGTCGCTGTGTCGACTGGCGGCGTGGCTCCGGTATGGACCAGGCGTAGATACGCCGCCGCTGTCGATCCCATCTGTTTGTCAGCCGCCCGCTGATACCAGCGCGCCGCCTCGGAAAATGAAACTGGGACTCCGTAGCCTCGTTCGAGGCATTCCGCATATCTCATCATGCCATGAGGATCCTTTGCCTGGGCGGCGCGACGAAACCAAGCGGCCGCCTCCCGGGGATCCCTTCGCAGTCCCTGGCCTGTCCGATACATCTCTCCGACAGTGGACATGCAATCAGCCCGGCCTTGATTGGCGGCGTATAGCATTAGTCCGGGGTCGGGAATGGAGTCATACTCCTTGGCATCGAGTGGCTGACCTTTGGCGAGTTGCTTCAGAAGGTGCCTGGCGTTTCCGCTACCCGACGATGCTGCCTTGTTCAGCCACATCTTAATCTCATCGAAGCCCTCTGTTGCGTCCTTCTGATGATGGTACAGCGCCATGGCTATTTGAATCATCCCTTCGCTCGAACCCTGGTCCGCGGCTCGGCGGAACCAGGCCAGCGCCCGTTCCAGGTTCGCCGGATCATCGCCGGTCTTTTCGAGGTGCAGGTCTCCCAGTTTGATTTGCGCAGCGGGGAATCCCTGCGCGGCCGACTTTTCGATCCATTCCCGCCAGGGATAGATCGTGGCACCCATGATGTTTGATTTGCGTTTGGCGTCAGCCTCGTAAGCGAGGCCCAGCAGGTATTGCGATGGGGCGTCGTTCGCCTCCGCTCCTTTGCTCATCCAGAGCACCGCCTTTTCCTGGCTGGCCCAGGCGGTTCCCGGGATGGCGTATAAACTGGCCAGCCAGCGGTAGGCGGGGATGAAACCTTCATCTGCCGCCCGCTTCAGCCAATGGTGCGCCTCACGCGAGCCCACCTCCGGCGTCCCGTTGGTCAACGCCAGCATGCTGACGATACCCATCTCACACAGCGCCGGCGCGTAGTTCGCCTCGACCGCCTTATCAAGCCACTGCTTGCCCAGCTTTGCGTTGGCTCCGACGCCATATCCTTCCCGATAGGCGAAACTCAGAACCAGCATCGCAGGCGGAAGCTTCTGCTCCGCCCCCTGTTTCAGGCTCTGAAAATCCTTACCCATCCACTCCGTCACTTCCTTTTCATAGTCAGCGGATGCTGGTCCGGCCGCGGTTGAGTCGGCGGCAGCGGTGACAAGCAGAAGAACCCACACGCAGCGGAGCGTTTTCACTACGGCATTCATAGAATCTTCCTCAACGTCTCGCATTGGTTTGCTCGGGTGGTAGCGGCTTCACCCGGCTGGCCCAGTAGGTGCGCAACTCTTTCATTTTGATCTCCATCTCCGCCAGATCCCAACGGCCATTGCCATTCCGATCATCCGGAGAGGAGGCTCCACCGATCATCTCGGGAGTCAGCAACCCGGGATTTTCGGAGGCGGCAGCCGTGGCCTTCCTCGCCATGTCCCAAGCCACCTCGGCCGCGGAGATCTTGGCATCCTTATTCTCATCGAGAGTTCGGATCGCCTCGGCAAACGTCCGGCCCAGGTTCGGTTGGCTGAAGTCGTAGCCGGGCTTCGGGTTCTCCGGGGTGAAGAGCGGTTCCGCCTCGGTGATCCCGATCAGTCCGTCGTGATCTTTGTCTCGCCCCGCGATGAGCATCTGAACGCGAGCACGCATGACTCCGAAATGGAGGAGCGTCTCCTCTGGATCCAGCTTCCGATTTCGATTGAGATCGTAAACGAACAAGCGTCCGGCGAAGGGGTCTTTGTCCAGCGGAACGCTTAATACCTCCGCGGTCCCCAGCCTGCCATCCGCGTTCGCATCGAACCGACGATAGAGGCTGCGCGCCAGGTCCGGACTCGCCCAAGCCGCTTCGGCCTCACGGGCAGTGGAATGGGTGCCGACAGCGAGTGTTGAGATCTTGCCAAACTGGTTTAGATGCATCCGGTTTCCTGCATCCACTCGAAGCGTCTCGGCAATTCCCGTCCAGCCGCTTCCGGGCGGCAGCCATGCCAGCAGCGTGTCCAGATGGCGCAGGGCCCGCTCAGGCTGGTTTACCGGGCTGGCGAGCGAAGCGAGCGCTCCCATCCATTCGATTTCGAAGGATTCATCCAGGGGAGAGATTTCATCGATGGCTTTCAGGACTTGGGGATAATCGGCATCCAGGAAGTGATGGAACACTCTTTGGTGGGGTGACCATTGGGCCACGTCTTTGAGCAGCGCTTCCCGAGATATCTCCAACGAAGTCCATTCGGATTCGGGTCGTTCATAGAGCGACCGGCAATCAACTCGCGCCAACATTCCCAGCGGGCTCCATTTCGTGCCGCCGAGCCAGAGAGTCCGGTCTCGAAGCACAATAGACTTGGCATCAGACCCCATCCCGGTGGGGGCCGCAAAGTGCCCGATCCAGCGCATGGTGGGCTGGTGCAGCAAGGCGCAGATCCAGCCCGTCCCGGGATCCGATGAGCTGCAGACCACCCACAAGAAGGCACCATCGGGGATCAGCTTCTGAATCGGGCCGGGGAAGCGATTCAACTCAAGGGCGGGATGATAGCTTGCACCCAAAAGGCCCCGTGATTTCTCGATACTTGCCTGCAGCTCATCCAGGGGAATATTTCCAACACCGGCTGCCGGGGTGAACCAGGCGGCGTCGAAGTTCCCGGAAGGGAGGCAATGGAAGAGTCCCGCCGACGAGGCGATCCAGATCGAGTTGCTGAGTCCGGGAACGACCGATGTCGGCGGACCAATCTGACGTCCCGGGTGGGCTGAAGACTGGTAGCGCAGTGGTATCCAAGCGTTTCCTTCGGAATTGAGCTTCATTGGTTCGGCTTCGCCGAACACGAGTGAGCCTCCGGACGCCACCGCGGTTTCGGTCACGGATTGCCAGAGAAAGTGAGGAGGCAGGCTCGGGTAGCTGCCCCACATGGCAGTCTCGAAATCGAACCGCGACGCCGATCCTCGACTTGACGCCACATAGAGATGGGATCCTTGAACTGCGATCTGGTTGATCACACCCGAAAACCGGCTGGGGAGCAGCAGCGTACGAAGGGCTTTTCGGGAGGTGGCGTCAATTTCCACCAGTTTTGCCCCGGCCAGCCACACCCGATTGGAACGGGTGAAGATTCGATTGAACCGATTAGTGGTCTCGAACCCAGTAACCTCCCGATAGCTGCGCTCGGCGAGCGAGTATTCCCAAACCCGCCAGGAGTCCAGAGTGACGCCCTCGATGTCCACCTCGAGACCACGTTCCTTCGGCTGGGTAAGCTGGCGACGTTCGTGGCCTTGGGTGAGCAGCCAGAGATTTCCCTCTAACCAGCAGAGGTCCACGACTCGGTCGACCTTCGGGTTGCGACGAAACGCCAAAGGCTCCAGCGCAACCTGGATCGGGGCGGGAAGTGTATTAGGGACTCGATAGAACCGGTCCCAATTGAACTCCGGAGTGTTCTCGTTGGTGATCGTCAGTTGGGGCAGCAGCGCTCGGTGCTGCTTTTCTTCCGCCTGGCGGGCGAGTTGAAGGGGGCGGATGCGTCGGCGCAGTTCGGAGAGCCTCTGGATGCTCTCGGGAAGCTGGCAGAGGTAGTCGGCGGTCTGAAGTGACAGTGCGGCTTCGGGCCCCGAATCGGCCGTTGAAATGAGTGCCGCCCAGTCGATAAGCCGCTGCTCCGCCAACTGGATAAACTGAGCGGTGGCGTCCGTGGGATAGTGTTTCATCGCCGGTGACCGCACAAGAGTGAGGTTCCGATAGTGACTGTTGAGCACGCGTCGTCGTGCATCTGGTGACAGCCATTCGATAGCCCGAGCCGCGGTGGCAGCGGTGAGCCCCTCCGAAGACATGAAGTCTTCGACGAGCTGCTGCCAGGAGTCGCCCATCTCACGCAGGAATTCGGGATCCTCCTCCTGCGAGGTGCCGGTCCCGGCCAGGTAGCGTAAGCGGAATTGCTGCCGTCGAAGTTCCGGATCGTCTGGAGCCAGCAGGCAGGCTGTCTCGATGAACTGGAGTTCGCGCAGCCATCGCCGCCGGATCGAGGGAGCTGCTAGATCGTAGGGCCGCGTGGACGGGGCTCCGCCGTCCCAGGTCAGCTTGGCCAGGTGGTCGGCCATCAGACGTGGCCCCGAGAGAGAGGGAGTCGGCGAGGCCGTCGTGACCGGGGTTTGAACGTCTCTACCGGCGACCTGACTCAGTACCTTCGTGGCGAGATCCCGGTACGCGCTCGACAGCTTCTCGGCCGTGAGGTTGGTGGCCCCGAGCGTTAGATATTGCCCGCTGGCGGTCAGCAAAGCGACCCCGAGGCTGAAGACTTCGCGGGTGATTGTCCCGGTAGGTGAAGAGCTTAGGGACACTTGATTGCTGCTCAGCACCACCAGCAGCGCGGTGGAGGCGTTGCTCCAGGCCGTCGACCCTCCGCGCACGAATCCGCCCGCGAGCAGATCCACCTCCCTGCGACCCTGCCGAGGCCGCGTGCTCGGCTGGATTCGGATCGATTGCCCTGGCAGCGTTGACTGATCGAGGACATCGAGGAACTCTCGGCTGATCTCCCGGAGCGGAAGATCATGCGGGGCCTGGATGCTCTGAGAATGGACGTGATCGATCACCGAAAGCGACGGGATGCGGCTTGTTCCATAGTGGCGTTCCGTCACTTCTTTCAGGAACTCCACACAGGCCAGCTTGATTCGGGGAAGCTCCTGGAAAGTGCTTTGCTTGTTCGTCAGCGAAAGGTTGGGCCAGGGCAGTTGGAGCGTGCCGATCAGTTCTCCACGAACCGGGTGAATGAGTTCGATCAGCAGTTGAGGGGTGGGTTTTGCCAAGGTTTCGAAGCGTCCGAAGAGGAGAAAATCGCAGGCTGCCCAGTGTCCTGCCCGTGCGCGAGTCTCGGGTTCTACCCATCCGGCGGCACTCAGTTCCAGCTCGGTGCGTAAGGTTCGGGCATCGGATCGTTCCACCCAGTCAATCCCCTCATACCCAGCCAGGCTCATTTGGAGGATGTCGCTGAATTGGCGGGCGGTGTTTGCCTCCTGGAATGAAGTGGTGTCGGCCCGGAACATCATCATCGCCGCCTTGGGTTTGGGGGCGGCGTCCGCGGGCCAGATGCAGAGTCCGATGAAGAGAAGGCGGATTGACCAGGTGCGGCAAACGTCAGTCATAGCGTGGGCATCCATGCGTTGTCGGGGCAGGGGGTGGGATTTTGCTAGGGCTGCGGAGCGGGTAAGCGTTGCATGACGCTGGGTATGAACCGGAGAGCCAAGTCATTGGCCGATTTCTGAAGGGCGTTCTTGGCGGCGGTCTGCTCGCTGATATCGACGCTGACTGAGGTTTCTCGATCCGACGCCAGAATTCTACCTGACTTATGCACGGCCTTGATTTCCACCCGCGCCTTGCACGAGTGGAGATTCCCTTTGCGCAAGGCAGCCACGCTAAAGGCTTCTCCGCTGATTCGCACATCCGCCTCGGCGGCGTGTGACTGATCGAGGAGGACGAACCCAGCGTTCAGCAAAATCTTGGACATCTCGGTTTCCGCCGCAGGGTCATTGGCTGGCGCTCCGTAGTGTTGTTCGGGAATGGAGATCGATACCGAGGGCAGGGGTTTATTTCCGAGCGTTTGACGAAGCTGTTTGGCTACATCGACCGCGGGCTGGTCAGCCGCTAGCAGCTCGGCGGACGAGCTGCTGAGTCGGGATCCGAGTTTGGTGGCCAGGCTTCCAGCGACGCTGGTGAGAAGGTCGGATGCCTTTCCTCGGGCGGTCTCTCCCAGAACCCGACCCGTTTCGCAACTGAGGATCTTGGCGGTGACAAGGTAGTCTTGTTCCACCCGAATCACCTTGCCCGTCACCAGAACCTTGGCACCTATCAATCGACCTACTTTTGCTGCGCTTTCGGGGCTTACCAGGCCGGATTGACCCTCCTCCTGGATACTCAGAATTTTATGGATTTCGGCCCGTTCGATCAGCGTGAGTTCCGGAAGGGTTGCGAGTTGAGCAGTGATGACACTCGCCACCTTGGTGCCCAGACCCTGACTGCCTTCATCGTATGATTCGAAGTCGAGGACGGCTACCGGCAGCGCTGCGGAAGCGGCGGAGGTGAGACCGATCACGAGCAGGCAGAGTAGGTGCTTTAGGGGGTGTGTCATGTTCCTTGAGAGCAGGACACAGTCCTTCTCTTGATTCTCTATCGGTTCCAGCCCCTCGTTCCTTGAACGCAATCATCCCGGGGTGGAGGAATCTGACGCCGGGTGGGTGGCACTCGCTTCGACGCAAGCCATGCCCATCCAAACTGTTGGGCATCTCGTTATTGCTCGATTCCCCTTTCTAGGGTTCCCGATTCTTCGCTGGCCGAGCGCTGACGCTGACTGCCAGCTGTTCTCCCATCTTCGTCTGGAAACGCAACCGGCTTCCGGAGAGCATCTCAGCGTCCCGACCGTCTCGGTTCAGGGTTACTGCCTGGTTGGGCCAAGGGTTCTGCAGGATGCACTCGCGACCCCGCTCGCTCTCGATGACCAGGGATTGCACCGTGCCATCCCGAAATTCGCTGCTTACCAGGAATGCGCCATGGGTTCTGAGTCGCCCGAATCGAGCCGGCTTCTGTTTGGGCCACACCGGAAACAACCGCATGATCCCGTCATGACTTTGCAGAAGCATTTCGTTGATCGTAGCGGGAACGCCTGAACAGTTCTCAATACCACCTCCGCCTCCGAAAATCATGAGGTTGGGGAATGTCGACGCCGTGAGCTGTTGATGGAGTTTGTTCAAAATGTCCTCCGGATCGTGTCCCACTCGCACGGCTCCCGGAAATGTCATGCTGAAGCCGTTGAAATGGCCGATCCATTCGGGTAGGGGCCAGCCTCGCACATCCTCACGAAGGACTTGAAGCATGGCGGGGTCGGATCCCAGGCCCAGGACTCCGGAGGGCCAGACCATTCCCATGAACTCGATTCTGGTGTTGTCCCGCTGAGGTCCGATGCGCTGCGACGCCGGTCCGGCGTCCGCCCCGCGGATGCGGCGCACGCCATCTACCGTCACCGTGGGAAAGTCGCTCAGCCGATTCAGGATGTCTCGCCACTTGCCTCGACGTTCGGCGTCGGTGCCGAGTTCCACGCTCATCTCCAAAATACCGTGAAACAGCGCTCTGACCAGCCCGAGCGAGAGGCAGTTGTTCTTGTCGCTCCCTCCGTCACCCACCTCGCCCGAGGCATCCTTCGTGATGACATAGCGTCCCTTTTCTTCCTGCAGGTAATCTTCCCAGAACAGCGCCGTTTCGCTGAGGAAGGGATAAACCTTGCGGGCGTAGTCCAGATCGTAGGTGTGTGAGAAGCGCATCAGCATGTTCATGGCCGAGAACGCCGCATTGCTCTTCTGGCCCAGGAACATCCGGTTGCCCTCGCCGGGGATCGAGTGTCCGTCTGGCATGAAGGCGGTTTCCAGTCCCTTCGGTCCCACACCCACGTCGTAATAGACACCCCGAGACTTCAAGTAATGTTTGGCGTTGGCTTGCGCGATAGGCAGGTAGTCCAGGATGGGTGTGTCGTAGGGGTCCGCCAGCTCGGGATGATTGGAGGAGAAGACTCCCCACCAGGGAGCTTGGTGGTTGTAATTCAGATGGTAGTCGGCCTGCCACGAGGGGCCATCGGCAGTGGTCCAGTTTCCGAAGAGCGATGGCGGGAACTTGGGATTTCGGCTGCAGGACGCCATTAGGTAGTGGGATCCATAGTAGAAACGTTCGACCAGCGGATCTCCGATGTCGATGAACGACTTGCTCCAGAACGCCCGCCACCACTCCCGATGCTGCTGGCGCAGTGAGTCGATACGGTCCAGGGAAAGACTCGCTACCCGCCGCTGAGCTTCCCGCAGCGGATCTTGGGATTCTTCGCTCGTGACGATGGAAGCAACGATGTAGGTCGGTCGCGCGGGTGAGAGGACAAAGCGGTCGGCCGACCAGCCATCGCCGCGGCTCCAGGGGAGCCCGGGCTGGCGATGGTTGAATAGCCGCATCGCCACGGCCGCCTCGCTCGTCCACTTCGAAGGTTTCTGCTCCAGGGCGATCGAGTTGGTGGTGGAGGTGAACCGGCGAACCGCCCAGTAGCCATCGGGAAGATTTCCGGTCGCGGTTTCCGCTTCGTTTCCAGTCATGGGCCAGAGGGTGACATCGACGCCCACGAGATCGGTTGGACGGAACGGGTCGTTGTCGGCGGGATTGCCTTCGACCGTGAGTTCGATCACCAAGAGGTTCTCGGTCGCGGCAACCCAGGATCGGAAGTGAATCGTGGCACCGGCTCGTGTGAACGGAGGCGGGTCCTCGGTTCGGATCGCGGTGCGGAGCGTGTGCCGCACCTCGGCGTTCTCCAAGACTTGCTCGGCCAAGTATTGGCCGTCGACCAGGGCCGGGATATGGATGTCGATGCCGCCGATGGGGCAGGGGCTGGCGTTGGGATAGATGGATTTGGATTTCCAAAAATCGTTTTTGGAAATCCAGAAGCGATGGCGTTCGGGGCAGTTGGTCACCGCAATGGATCGGGTGTTGACCTGGGCACCCCCGGGTTGTCCTAGGCCGAAGTAGCGCTGACGTTCGATCACACCGCCGATGGCAACTCCGACGTCCCCGTTCCCGAGTAGGGGGCCATCGGGAAGTTTGCGCGTAGGCATGAGGACCGGTGGACGCACGAACACCCCACGTTGTTGGGAGATTTTCTCCAGGGCCTCGCGACGGACCATAGAGGTGTGAGTTTCAGGGGAGGCGGCTTCAGCCAAGATCGAGGTCACAGCGACCATCAGAGCAAGGGTTTGAGGCATCATTGCCGGGGAGGATCCAATCATGCGTTAGAGCCTGACGGGCTAATCAAGGTCGCTATTCAGAGCGGAGACCCGCCGCCGGGGGCGATTGGCCGGAGATCAAACTGCCGGGAGTGCCGGGGGAACGGGTTTCGATGATCGGTTTCGATTCTTCCAACTCGCGTAGATAAGCCAGGCCCCGCCCAGGACCAAGCTCAGCCCGACAGCCATCGAGCTGGCCATCGCCAACGGGCGGTTGGGGCGCGACGGCCTGAAGGCGGGGCTGGCCGCATCGAGGAGTCTGGCCGGGTTTCCGGGATCGATGGCATCCGCGGCGGCCGAGGCGAGATACACATTGGCGATCTCGTTGGCGATGTCGGCGGCCTCCGACCGGTCTCGACTGTAGACCGACGTCTCGAGGATTCGGGTCGTGGGATGGACCTTCACGTTCACTTGTCGCTGGAGCAAGGCGAGTGCGACCTCGGGCGGCATGTCCTGCTCCATCTTGTGCTGTTCCGCAAAACGCCTGGGTAGGTTTAGGTTGGTGACGACCACGGAAAGTATCCGGCGGGATTGAATGATCTCGGCTTCGCTTTCCAAGAGCACCTTGGGCGAGGGTGGAATCATCAACCTCGTCTGGCTTCGATATTCCGGAGGGAGAGCAAAGACGACCGGGATTGTGCCTATGGGGATCATGATTCCGAGGAAGATCAGAGCGCCTCCCAGGAGCGAAGCTAGATTCCGTTTCATATCATCGACAGATTACGACTGGTGAAGGGAGGTTCACAACAAATTAGCGGCTATTCATAGCGATCCTCCACAGCCCTCGGAAGGGTGTGTGGTGATGTGAAGCCTGGTGGCCCTCGCGGAGTTGCCTCTTTGTTATCCTGAGCCTGGGGCAGGAATGGGCTCGAGCAGAGTCTCGCCCTACCTCGTTTAACGAGAGGCTAGGAGATGACCGGTTCTATGCCACGACCGGAGGTGCTGCGTCGGAACTGAGGCCGGCTCATTCGCCAGGCGACCAGGGTTTTTGGTCGACCAGCGCAACTCCTGGTTTCAGGAACTCGATCCGGCGCGATTTGTAGAGGGCTCCCAGCGCCTGTTTAAAGGCCTTCTTGCTGGTGTTGAACGCGAGTCGAATGGTTTCGGGGGAGCTGTCATCATCGAGGTCCATCTTTCCGCCCTTCTCCTGGAGTGCCTCGAGAATCTGATCGCGCAAGGACAGCACCCGCTTGTAGCCAGATCCATCCAAGTTGAGGTCGATCTTACCGCCGGGGCGGATGGCACGAACGAAGCCTTTGACCTTTTGCCCGGTCTCTAGGGTTGTGGATCGGCCGTTGTGGAATACCAGTCCGAGGTGGGCGTTCTCCACGATCGCGTTGTAGCCCAAGGGAGTTTTTCCCACGATGACCAAGTCGACCTGCTGTCCGACACGGTAGAGCGGTGCGGTGCGGTTGAGGTGACGGTTGAGTCGGGTGGTCGCGATAATCCGGTCGGTTTTGACATCCAGGTTGACGTGAACCACGAGTTTGTCGCCGACGCCGACGGGGAAATTCTGCTCGCGGAAGGGCAGCAGGAGATCCTTGCTAAGCCCCCAATCTAGAAAGGCGCCTACGTTCGGGTTTATCCCGACTACCTTAAGGCAGGCAAAGTCTCCGACACAGGCCAGCGGTCTTTCAGTAGTCGCGACCAGTCGATCCTCCGAATCGCGGTAGACAAACACCTCCAGCATCTCGCCGGCGACGGTGTTGTGCGAGGCGTAGCGTCGGGGCAGCAAGATCTCGCCCTTCTCCCCTCCGTCGAGGTAAAGCCCAGGAGGAGCTTGTCTTACGGCGCGCAGGGTGCAGATCTTTCCAATGATGGACATCGCCAGCAACCTAGCAGGCTCTGGGCGTTAAGGAACGCCTTTCTTTCCCGATCGCCCGCGGGTCGGTCACACCTTCTCAGGAACGATATACGGCGCGCGGTACGGACGCGTCAGGAGTTTGTTGGCCTGGTCATTCCGGATGAACTGCTCCTTCTTGGGATTCATGCGCAGCAGGGCACCCAATTTGAGCTGGTCCTGGGCAATGAACACTCCGTTGGCCGACAGGTGAGCCGCCATTCGTTCGAAGGTTTCCAATTGGTCCTTGTCCGACGCGATCTGCTCGCGGATTTCCTCGGGGGAGCTCTGCTTGCCGAGGAGGTAGGAGACGTTCCCCGTGTGGCAGAGGGCGCTGGACAGATGGCCCTCCAGGATGTCGGCATTCAGGTCGGTGTGCTTCCGGCTGCGGACGGCTTTGACGAAGTTTTCGTAGTGGTCTTCGTTGCCCTGCCACTTTTGGATCTGCTTGCCCTCATGGTCCACGGCCACGGCGCTCGAGTAGTTGGGAACGAGGACCATTCCACCTTCGCAGTGGATGATCACCGCGACACTGCCGCCATGGAACTTGTCCATGTTGCCGCTCCATTCCTTGTCCGTCTGGAACTCCTTGCCCTTGGGCAGGCCGCGTACCTCGAAGATCAAAGGAGCCTTCTTGTAGCCGTGCCATACGTACTGGGTGTTGGGTGTGTTGCCATCATCCACATAGCCCAGCCGCCCTCCCACGCTCATCACGCTGGGGGAGAGTTCTTTTTCCCCGAGGAACCAGCGGGCGATGTCCATCTGGTGGATGCCCTGGTTGCCGAGGTCACCGTTGCCCGTGTTGAAATCCCAGTGCCAATCGTAGTGGAGGTTCTTGCGCATCAGGGGCAGTTTCAAGGCTGGCCCGCACCACTTGTCATAATCAATTCCGGCGGGAATCGGCTGGGGTCCATCGACCTTTCCGATGCTGCGGCGGGGTTTGTAGCAGAGTCCGCGTGCCACGAGGATTTTCCCGAGGTTCCCTTTCTGCACCCACTCCACGGCTTGGCGGATCGCGAAGCTGGAGCGGCTCTGGGTGCCGGTTTGAACAATTTTTCCGTATTTGCGCGCGGCTTCGACGAGCTTGCGCCCTTCCCAGACATTGTGGGAAACGGGCTTCTCGACATAGACATCCTTGCCGGCCTGAATGGCCCAAATCGCCCCCAGGGCATGCCAGTGATTGGGGGTGGCGATCGAAACAGCGTCGATATTTTTGCTCTCCAGCAACTTCCGGATGTCGGTGTAGGTTTCCGCTCCGGGACGTTTCTCCGCTTCCGCCTTCAGAACCCGATCGTCGACATCGCAAAGCCCCGCGATGCGCACGCCGCCCACTTTGGCGAGGCCACCCAGATGGTCTTTGCCCCGGCCGCCGAAACCGATGACGGCGACTCGGACTGCCTCGTTGGCGCTCTTGACCTGGCCCCAGCTGCGCGCGGACCAGGAGAGCGTCGTGGCGGCGAGGGCGCTCTTGGTGAGAAAGGAACGACGGTTTAGCGATTTCATAAGTGGGTGATGTGGAAAGAATGGACGCGTTAGATGCGGTAGTATTTCAAAAAAGTTGAGGCCAGTCCGAACGCTACCTAGAACTGCACGGGGTTGATGGAGCTGTATTCCTTGTAGCGTTCAGCCACCTTAGCCGCCTCGGTATCGCCTTCGTGGACATAGAAACGGTAACGGAAGGTGATGCTGCGTCCGGCTGGGATGACCAGGTTGCCGGCACCTTTGGCCTTCTTTTCAAAGTCGTGAATGCCGAACGGATTGGCCGCAAACAGGCCGTAATCACGCACGTGCCAATGCGTGGGATGGCGCGGGTTGTGCGGGTGATCGAAGATGGCGACGCCCACACGCTTCCCCCCGATGAGGCCATGATAATCGCACCAGGCAGCTCGCTTCCCCCAGGTCGCGTCGTCCTTGACCCCGGTATCCTGGAGAATGGTTCCCACGGGCTTGCCGACATTGAACTTGTTGGGTTTTAAGCGCAGCGATTCGTTCAACCGGATGGCCATCGAGCCTTCCTTGGTGTCGCCGAGGACCAGTTCCTTGTTGCCGGCGAAGAGAGTGATCTCGAAGTCGAAGAGGCGTTCATTGTTGGGGCGCGTGTAAACCCGGAACATCCGTTCGTCCGTGCAGATCACGCCGCCTTCCGTGTTGACCCATTCGTTGGTGGAACGAATCCAGCCCGCAAATTTTCCCGATTTGATCTCCAGAAACTTGACGTGGCGGATGCTGCCGGCGGTGTCGCTCTCGGACCAAAAATCGAGACCGTTCACCGAGCCATGCGAGTACCAAAGGGAGCGATGATGCTTGTGATCCTGCTCTTCCCCCTCGGTCTTCTTCATGGGGAAGTCTCGCGTCATGGGCACTCCGGCCGGGCCCAGCAGGGGGTAGAAATACACGTGCGGGGCCCCTTTAAAGCAGTATTCGGTGAAGAGTTCCCCGTTGATCTCCACGCGAGCTTTCTCGGGTCCTTCGGTGATTTGAACACCTTCGGCCGCCCAGGAGCGCAGCGGAGTTGATAGGGTCCAAAGCGACAGAAAAGCACACGCAAGCGTGGACATTGACCAGAGCGGATTCATGGTCAAAGCCTATGGAAGACTTGCGCGGGGTCAATAGGAGAGTTGTGGATGGAGGCGCACCGGGTGCGATTAAATCCGGGTGAGGCTCGACCCCGTATGGAGTTCCGCCTTTAGGCGGTTCCCTGGGAATGGATGTCTGTTGGTTGGCTAAATTCTATGCCGCTAGGACAATTCCTCCGCCTTTCCGCCTGAAGGCGGAACTCCATACAAGGCGGAACTCCATAGAAGAGAACGATCGTACTATCCGACCTTGGAACAGCAACAGCCTCACCCGGATTTAATCACACCCGGCGCTGCCCCCCTCGGGCTTTGCGGCCACCGGTGCACCGTCAAGCCGCGTCGGTCGGCGAACCTTCGAGCTATTTCTGCGGGGGGGGCGGTTGCAGCAGCTTGCGTTGCTCCTGCACCTGTTCCTGGTTGATGGCGATCATGGCGCTTTGCTTTTGCTCCTGGGTCATGTCGGTGTTGACCTGCACCTGCTGACGCTTGAGTTGAGCTCGCTTCAGGATGTCGAACATCGGCTGGGTGAGGTTTTCGGCGGCTCCGGATTGCATCACGATCATCTGAGCCTGTCGGAACAACGGATCCCGGCTGAGAATGAGGCGTTCGTAGCGATCTTGTCCCAGAACTCCGGCGATGGCCTTTTCGCGCTGCCGGGTCAGCTGCTCGCGCTGCTTCGAACTCAACGATTCTTCACCGCCGTATTCCAGCTGGATCTGGTGATCGATCTGGTCGGTGGCCCGGAAAATTTTACGAAATTCATCAGCCCCGATGCCGAGGCCGCGCAGGTCTTGCCGGAGCTTGCTCGAATTGTGGGAGAAGCGCAGGAGGAACTCCTCCAGCCCCTCCCGATCCAGCACCACCGACAAGTCTTTGCGGGTCATATCACGCAGCTTGGCCAGTTCCACCTGGCTGCTGGCCTGACCTTCGTTGAACCGGCCCATCAGGTAATCCTGGTGACGAGAGACGGATCGGGCGCAGATCTCCTGAACCGCCATGTAAGTTTCCACCGGAAGCCCTCCCAACACGGGACCGGTGAGAGCCACAGTGTGATTGGCCAGCGAGGGCGCATTGTCCTCCTGCTCCCAGTTCTCGCCCAGCAGTTTGGTGAGCAGCTCGCGTCGTTCCAGAACCAGCGTTTGCATGCGCGATTGGAATTCCGGATTGTAACCACCCGCGGTCATGCGGTCGTCCGGCTGCCACCATTTGAAGTCATGCTTGACGGATGCCTCGAGTCGCCGTTGGTTGAACAGCTCATTGGCATCGTGAAAAATAATCTGGCGGATCATCTTCTCCGGGCAGCCAACGCGACGCAGGTTCTCCAGATAGCCACCATAGGAGGCAGTCTCGATGTCCTGCCAGCCGAACTGCTTGCCAGCGGGTGGGGCAGGTGGGGTTGGGGCGGTGACGTTCGCAACCGAGCCGGTCGAGCCGGTCGTCTCGACTGGGAGTGTCGCAGCAGGGGTGGAGGTCACTGTGGTCGGGGCAGTGTTGGAAGGGGAAATCGAGATCGGAGGGGCGGGCAGGCTGGACAGAGTAGCCGGCGGCGGGACCGACGACTTGGACCCTGAACCGGCCACAAAGACGATGAGCGCCACGGCGAACGCGACATTTAAAACCACGAATCCGATGAATAACCCACGGCTGCGCATAGAGTTTCACCAATTCTAATGCTGAATTTCCCCTTTTCCCAAGGAGAAATTCCCGTAAGTTTGTCCTATGACGTTGATCGAGCAACTGACGCAGCTGGCTCGGGGGGCGAAGCAGGCCTCTCGGCAGCTGTCACAACTCCGGACCGCCGACAAGAATGCGGCCCTGGAGGCGATGGCCGATGCATTGGAGTCCAACACCGAGGCATTGCGCTCAGCCAATGCCAAGGACATGCAGGTCGGCCGGCAGCTGGGGCTGACCCCGGCTATGCTGGATCGGCTTGAACTGAATTCGGCCCGAATCCAGGCAATGGCTCGCGGGTTGCGCGAGGTTGCGGCCTTGCCTGATCCGGTGGGCCGCTTGCTGGATCAACGCACGCGTCCGAACGGCCTGCGCATCGACAAGGTTTCATCCCCGATCGGGGTGGTCGTGATCATCTATGAATCGCGCCCGAATGTGACGGCGGATGCCGCCAGCCTGTGCCTCAAATCCGGGAACGCCTGCATTTTGCGCGGGGGAAAAGAAGCCCTGAACTCCAATCAGATGATCGCCGAACTGATGGTGTCCGCAGCGAGAGCCCGGGTTCCTGGATTTCCCCGCGGGGCGATCCAGGTGGTTCCAACCCCGGATCGCGAGGCCATCCCGGTCCTGCTTTCGCTGACGGAATATGTGGATCTGTGCATGCCGCGGGGCGGCGAGGGTTTGATTCGAGCGGTTACTGAATGTTCCAAGGTGCCCGTCATCAAACACTACAAGGGTGTCTGCCATGTTTACGTGGATCGGGATGCCGATCTGGCGATGGCGGGACGCATCGTGGTGAACTCCAAGTGCCAGAGACCGTCCACTTGCAACGCCATGGAAACCCTGTTGGTTGATCGTCCGGTGGCTGGCGCCGTGTTGTCATCCTTGGTTGCGGATCTCGCTAACTATGCCGTTGAGGTTCACGCCGATGCTGAATCGATGCAGTGGCTGAAGGACTCAGGACTGAAGGTGGTCGCGGCTTCCTCGGCGGACTACTCGACCGAGTACAATAACTTCATCATGAACATCCGGGTGGTCGACGGAGTGAGCGAAGCGGTCGATCACATTGCCCGCTATGGCTCAGCGCATTCGGACAGCATTGTTACCAGCAACCAAGCCACCGCCCGACGTTTTATGGCGGAGGTGGATTCAGCCGCGGTCTACTGGAATGCTTCGACCCGGTTCACCGATGGCGGCGAGTTTGGCATGGGAGCCGAGATTGGAATCAGCACGGACAAGGTGGGAGCGCGCGGTCCCATGGGGTTGGAAGAGCTGACGACTTACAAGTGGCTGGTCTATGGTGAAGGGCAAATCCGTCAATGAATTCCCCTGAATGGAGCCGGGAGCAATCGGCCCGCTGGGTTCGTGATCAGATCCCGCCGGGAGGTTTATTCGCCGATCAGCATTGGCGCATCTCCCCAGTACCGTTGGCCCTGCCGGCTTCGATGGTCGCTGAGCTGGAAAGCCTGGGGCGGGTGCTGCTGCAGTTCTACAAAGCCATCAACCTCCTGTACCGTCAGAGCGTGGCCGGCAAGCAGCCCGAGTGGATCGCTCATCTGTACGATCAGGGCAAGCCCGCTTCGCTGCTCGACTGGCAGCGTCATCCTGCCTTCAAGGGGGAGCTTCCGCGCGTTATCCGGCCGGACTTGCTGTGGACAGAGCAGGGATTCGCGCTGACGGAGCTGGACAGCGTGCCGGGAGGCATCGGATTGACGGCGTGGCTGCATCGAACTTACTCCCAACTAGCCCTAGCCGCCCAGAAGGGGAATACCGCGGGGGAGCCCCGGCTGATCGGTGGCCCGGACGGGATGGTCGAAGGATTTCGGAGCATCTTTGGTGATGCCCGGCGCGTTCATGTCGCCGTGTCGGCCGAGTCTGGCTCGTATCGTCCCGAGATGGAGTGGCTGTGTGGTGAACTGGGCAGAGAACGTTTCCAGGTCACGGGAGTGGATGCGGATCCGACTGAGGATGGCGACGCGATCTATCGTTTCTTTGAGCTTTTCGACCTGGCGAACATTCCCGCATCGGGCGCCTGGCTGGAGAAGGCGGCGGAGAAGCGAATCCGGCTGACTCCGGCTTACAAGCCGGTCCTCGAGGAAAAGCTGTCCCTGGCCTTGCTCTGGAATCGCAACTTGCGGAGCTATTGGCGGCAGGAATTGGGTGACGGTTTCCTGACGCGGTTGCAGAAGATCGTCCCGTATTCGTGGGTCGTGGATCCGACGCCCTTGCCTCCCCATGCGGCCATTCCGGAGCTGGGGCTTACCGATTGGCAGCAGCTCAAGCAGCTATCGCAAAAGGAGCGTGATCTGATTTTGAAGGTGTCCGGTTACTCCGAGGAAGCCTGGGGTGCGCGCGGGGTTTATCTGGGCAGCGATCTGTCGCAGGCGGATTGGTCGTCGGCGGTGGACAAGGCGGTTGGCCACTTTGATCGTTCTCCCTTCGTGCTCCAGCGCTATCACAAGCCGAAGGTGGTGGACTTTTCTTACCTCGATTTTACGGCGGGCCAGGAAGTGCCTATGCCGTCGCGAGTGCGGCTTTGTCCCTACTATTTCGTGGCCGGCGATGGTGATGCGGCGCGCGCCCAGCTGGGCGGGGTGCTGGCCACCGCCTGTCCGGCCGACAAGAAAATCATTCACGGCATGCGGGATGCCGTGCTCGCTCCCTGTTCCATTCAGTCTCCACTCTAGCAGGCAGACCGGGGGTGTCGGTGCCCTCACCCGCCTTGATTGATTCGGAAACGGGCCACCACGGTCTTACCTGCGCCCACGCTGGTGGGACAGACGAATCCATAGTCGATGCGGGCTAGATAATAAAACAGGTAGAGCGAGTTTTCTGAATGGATCGCGCCGTGGAACAGGTCGGTTTGAGCGAACTGCATGATCAGGATTTGGCAGGTGGATTGATCCTGAGGAAATGCCCTTCGGAGTATGGCCTCGAAGGCGGATGAAAGCTGGGGATAGTCGACCCGGAGGGAGCTGGCCAAAAAGCCAGCGTTTCCAGCGAAATATTGGAGAAAACAATCCCAGGAACACTCGTAGTGCTGGTCGTCCTTTAACCAGTTTTCCAATTCGATCAGCGGCATGGCCCAGTCTGGCGATCCCGAGCCGATTGGCATTCCGCTGTCGGTCCCGAATCGCGGTAGGAACCGAGGCAGTTGCTCGCCGGGGGCATAGGGAGAAAAAGCCTGGTGCTCGGTGAACAACGGCGCCTTCGGTGGAGCAGACATACTGGCGTCTGGCACATCGGAGAAGCCGTAGTCGGAGGTCGAAGCAACCAGTCGATTCGATTCGCAGGGTTCGTCCGACCCCGGTGGAGGGAGTAATCCGTCGAGGTCGGCATTGTCTTCGATCTCGACGAGGTGTTGCGCCTCTTCCGGGTGGGCCTGGAGATAGGCGATGGTGACTGGGTGTTCTGGGTCCCACCATGGGTAGGGAGCCCAGTCGATGGGGGAGCCATCGCAGCCGGGGGTTCCGCATTCGAGGTAGAAACCGCCCCCGCTGACCTGGAGCACTCGGACGGATCGGCCCTCGAATTCCTTCTCGCAGTGCAGGCACCAGTTCTTGTGGTTTAGATTCGGCCATTCGACACCGAAAGCATGTTCTTGTAGCATTGTTAGTTTGGTACGGTCGGAGACCGTGGTGTAGGTGAACTTCATAAGTGACTCCTTGTATCGAACACATAAACCAGGCCGTTTGGCGGTGGCAATAAAAAAGGTGGTTAAAAACGTCACAACTCTGGAATTGCCCAGCCGGCGGTGGCCGCCTTATTGATAAGAGTTGTGAATCATCCGAGCAGCGACCAACCCGGTGAGACCAGGCCCTCAGGCACGCCTTCCTCGTCAACAGGCGGGGTTAAGTCTCTGCCGCCTCCGCTGCCTCCGTCGAACCAAGGGCGAAAGCGATTTCGGTTGGGGATCCTGGGGATGCTGGCCATCGCTTTGGCGTTGATGGTGATTCTTTTCAAGGTTGGTTCCTTCCTCCGCGCATCGAGCCACTCCGCGCGCCCTGCCAAGTCCGAGGCGGGCGTGGCCTATCGCAACGACCGAATCGCCTCCGAACCCTGGTCGATCCATGTCGTTCAGGTGGATCGGTCCCGCCCGGACCTTGGTTTTTATTCGGCGCATGCGCGCAACCAGATCCTGGGTGTGAGCCTGCTCGCGGATCAGGCCCGGGCCATTCCTGCGCAGGTGGGGCAGGCCATCGCGGGGGTGAATGGGGACTTTTACATTCGGGATCATCCCACCTATACCGGCGATCCGCGGGGCATCCAGATTATCCAGGGCGAACTTATCAGTGGGCCGAGCACGGTCTGCGTGTGGTTCGATGCCGCGGGTAATCCGCACCTGGACGAGGTGAAGGGCCGATTCGAGGTGACCTGGCCTGATGGCCGCCGAACCCCTTTCGGTCTGAATGAAGAGCGGACGGGAGGTTCGGCGGTCCTCTACACCCCCTCGTATGGATCTTCCACTCGTTCGCCGAGAGAGGGGCGGGAGATCGTTCTGGAACGCGATGGGGACAATCCTTGGTTGCCGCTGCGCGCCGGCCAAAGCTATCAAGCGCGAGTCAAGCAGGTGAGAGAGGGCGGAGACTCCAAGATTGCTCCCGGGACCTTGGTGCTCTCCTTGGGCACTCGTCTCGCCCCCCTGGCGGAGGCGGTTCCGGTTGGAACGGTCATCCGGCTTTCGACGGCCACCACGCCCGACCTCAGCGGAGCCCATGCAGCCATCGCTGGAGGGCCGGCGATCATCAAGGATGGCGTTCCCTTCAAGCTCACGCAGCAGCCGGCGGGGACCTCGGGAAACTACAGCGAGGCGTCGAAGTATCAGCGTCATCCAAGGTCGGCGATTGGATGGAGTCCTACCCATGTTTATTTGGTGACGGTGGACGGCCGTCAACCGGGACTGTCGGTAGGTATGAAGCTCGCCGAGTTGGCGCAGTACATGGTCAAGCTGGGCTGTACGGACGCGATGAACCTGGATGGAGGCAAATCGGCTCAGATGTGGATGAAGGGGCAGATCATGAACGATCCCTGTCAGGGTGAGGACACGGTGGCCAACTCCATCTTCGTGATTCGCAAGCCGACCGCGCCTTGATTGCCAAAGTGGGGCTTGTTTTCGCTCCTAACCTACCTTACTTATCTTCAAGGCCTTCGGCCATGTCATGAGCGATAAAGTCCTTGTTATAGTGCCGACTTACAACGAGCGGGAGAATCTTCCGCCCCTGGCGGCCAAGGTCATGTCGCTGCCAGCCCACGTGGATTTGCTGGTGGTGGATGACAATTCGCCGGATGGCACAGGGCGGATCGCGGACGAGCTTGCCGCTGCCAATCCTCGGGTTCACGTCTTGCATCGTCAGGAGAAGGACGGTCTGGGGCGGGCTTACATCGCGGGCTTCAAGTGGGCGCTGGCGAAGTCTTACGATTTTGTGTTCGAGATGGATGGAGATTTTTCCCACAACCCGAGCGATATTCCGTCGTTTCTCGAAGCCGCCCAAAAGGCAGACTTGGTGTTGGGCTCGCGCTATACGGATGGAATTCGCGTCATCAATTGGCCTCTGAACCGGCTGCTGCTCAGCATGGGCGCCGCCATGTATGTGCGGTGGATCACGGGAATGCCGTTCGCGGATCCCACCGGTGGCTACAAATGCTTTCGTCGTCGAACGCTGGAGAGCATCGATTTAGACGCGGTGCGGTCCAACGGGTACAGCTTTCAAATCGAGATGACCCACAAGACTTGGCGGCAGGGATTGCGCGTGCTCGAGGTGCCGATCATCTTCACCGACCGCTTTCAGGGGAACTCCAAAATGTCGGGGAAGATTGTGAAGGAGGCGCTCTGGATGGTGTGGAGACTGTGGTTCCAACACGGGCTGAGGCGGTCTCCGAAGGCCCCGAGCGATAAACCTAACAAGGAGCCGCGGAAGCCCCGCTAGCAAACAGCGCCGTCGCGATGGCACGGATGGTGTGAGGTGCGGAAGCCTTGGGAGCGGGGACATATTGCCCACGGACCACGCGGACCACACGGATCCGAGGAGAGACCGCAACCCCGACCGCGGGTGCGGGGCGAGTGGACGGGACGTCCGAAGGGAGGTAACGAGGCTTGGTTCATGGAGGGGAGATGGCTATGATCGGGCTGGTCGGCACGATCCGTCGGCTCTCACTGATTTAGTGCTCCTCCGCGCCCTCCGCGCCTCCGCGAGAAAAGATCCCTCCCCTGACTCGGAAGGACTGCCGGAATCTCTCGCGGAGGCGCGGAGAACGCGGAGAGGAAAGAGTTCATGGAGAGCCTGTCGGAATCGTCCCCCTCCCGACTCCGAGTCGGGGTGATTGCTAGCTCGCGGAGGCCAGGGTGTGGTTGGGGCTCATCGCTCGGATCGCCCCTTCCACTGCCTCGATTGTGCTATCGGGCGTGGAGGTGCCCGCGGTGAGCCCGACGGTTTCCGCATCGCGAAACCATTCCTGCTTCAGCTCGTGGGCGCTTTCAACCTGTTCCACCCGGCGGCAGTGGCGTCGGCAGGTTTCCACCAACTCTCGGGTGTTATTGCTCTGATGTCCGCCGACCACGACGACAACGTCGCATTTGGTTGCGAGTTCAACCGCCGCCGCCTGCCGTTGTTTGGTGGGCTGACAGACGGTGTCCTTGAACCGAATCTCCGACCGGGGGAAGCGTTCTCGAACCAGCTGCACGAGACGACGGACTTTATCCACTGGCTGAGTCGTCTGTGCGACGATTCCAATTTTGGGGTGCTCTTCGAGCGTTAGAATATCCTCCTCCGACAGGATGACATCGTGGTGCGTCAGGTCGCCCGTCATGCCTCGCACTTCCACGTGATCTCGTTTGCCGATGATGACGGGATAGAACCCGTCCTTCACCAGCTGATGCAGCGCCGCGTGCGCGACGTGGACGAGCGGACAGGTGGCTTCGATGACCTGGTGTCCCTGACTGCGAATACGGGTCTTGGCGGATTCGGAAGCGCCGTGCGCGGTGATCATGACCACGGGAGTCGACACGCTGGCCAGCTCGTGTTCGATCTGGACACCTTTTTGGCGCAGCTCCCGAATCACTACGGGATTGTGCACCAGATCTCCCAGAATGGTGACCGGCTGGCGGCGGCTTTCAGTGACAGCGAGCGCGATTGCATCGCGAACGCCAAAGCACATGCCTAAATGTTCGGCACGAATAATTTTCATGCGTTAGATACCTTAGATACTCAACTGCCTGGAGGAGGTATCGGCAGAAAATGACTTCCTTACAGCACTCTCTCCTGGTTGCTCACTCACCCAGTATACTCGCAGAATCAGACAGTCCGATCGCAGCTTCGTTCATGGAGAGGGGAAGAAAACAAGTCCGACGGCCTGCTAGGGGGACACGAGGTGCCTTTCGCGCGGGGGGATCGCTTGGCGGGGGGGGGCGCCTCCGCGGCGCGAGCCTGGCATGGTGGGTGACATCTGGTTGATATCAGGACACCAACGTGCGGCCTTCCTGACGGGCCAGCTCGCAGACGGTGTGGTGAAGCTGCCTCGCGATTTCTTTTCGCGAGAGACCTTTGGGCAGTGCGGGCGCGAAGCGAACAGTGGCCTGGATTTCCTTGAGGGTGAACAGATGCAGGAGATGCGGAGCGAAAGTCATGTCCTTCCAGTAAGCCACATCCTCCGAAGCGTCGCCTCCGGGGACCACGTAACCGATCCAGGCGGGCGAAACGGACCATTGGTTGGCCGCTGCCGGCTCGAACAGCGAGGAATGAAACGGAAGAATGCGATCGCCGCCGGTGCTGGTGCCTTCCGGGAAAAGAACGATGGGGTTTCCGTCTCGGATGATGGGGGCAAAAGCCTCCGCGAGGCGTTTCACATCGGACCGCTGCTCACGTTGGATGAAGAGCGTGCCGGCGCACCGAATCATTTGACCTACGATGGGCCAGGATTTGACCTCTGCTTTGGACACGAACACAAACGGGCGGCAGGCGGCATAGACTACGATATCCAAGTAGCTGAGATGGTTGCTCGCCATCATTCCCTCGGAGGGAGGAGTTCCGTGCATCGTCAGGCGGACCCCGAGCAAATTAAGGAAGGCATTTCCCCACCGGCAGCACCACTTCGCGCGCAGCCGCATGTCTCCGGCTCGGCCGGTGAGCCAGATTCGAAGCAGGAAATCCAGCACGCACGTCAAGGCGATAGCACAGAAGCCGATCAAGCGATAGAGCAGTCGGAACGAGGCACCCATGGATGGACTGAGACGAGGGTTCGGCGCGGGTTAGGTGAGATACTTCAACACCGTATTTCGTGGAAGCTCATCCAGGTCCAACAGGGTTAGGAAGTCGATGGTCTTGAACTCGCGGTCGATGGCGGGTGGGCCACAGATTCGGGCACCGAGGGAGAGATACGCGAGGAGCAGTTTGGGGACCTTGGGGGACCGGTCCGCCAGCGTGTCGAGGGGACAACGATAGGCCTCCTGCGGTTGGGTCCGCCATTCGGTGGGAGCGAGATAGGACTTTTCCAGATCGCCGTACATCGCCGCCCCTACTCCTGGGTCTTGGGAGGTGAGCGAACTGCAGCCGATCAGGTATCGGCCCTGATGTTCCCGTGCATAGGCCGAGATTCCCTTCCAGAGCAGTCCGAGTACGGCCAGGTTGCGATGGTCGGCATGCACGCAGGCTCTACCCAGTTCAACAATCTCACCGCGCCGGGGTTCGAACGGGCTGAAATCGAATTCTTGCTCGCTGTAGTATCCCAAACACGCCTTGGCTTTCGCCCCAGTCTGCAGTCGATAAGTGCCCACCACCTGAGCCGAGCGGGAATCCTCGACCAAGAGGTGATCGCAGACCTCATCAAAAGGATCGGCATCCAGGCAGGTCTCGTAAGAACTGTCCAATCCCTCGTTGAGTTCGAGGTTAAAGACTTGAAAGCGAAGCTCTTGAGCTGAACGAATCTCCTTCTCGGAGCTGGCCAAGCGTAATGTGTAATGCGATCGAGCCTCGCTGCGTGCGAGGATGCGATCGCCCATGGAATTAGGGGCGGGGCTGGTGGGGTCTGTATTCACCATGTGAGAAACCGAGCAAGGCTACCTCGCTCTGAGTCCGGCTGATCCTTCCGAGCCGGTTTGCTTTAGTCAATGAGGTATTCCGTCCGAAAACGGGGGACGAAAGGGGCTTTTCCTTCAGCTCAGGCTTTTCTACGCTCACGACGCGCTATGAAGCTCATCAAACTCGCCGCCGCGGTATTGAATCAAACTCCGCTGGATTGGCGTGGCAATGCGGCCCACATCCTGGCCGCCATCGAGTCAGCCCGGCATTCGGGAGCTTCGATTCTCTGCCTTCCCGAACTATGCATTACCGGCTACGGCTGCGAAGATGCGTTCCATGGGCATGGAGTTCATGAAATGGCGGTTAAGGTTTTGTTCGATTGTTTACCGGCCACGCGGGGGATGGTGGTATCGTTTGGTCTGCCGGTGTTGCATCAGAACGGCTTGTTCAACACCGCTTGCCTGGTGGTGGACGGCAAGATCGTGGGATTTGTGGCCAAGCGTTTTCTGGCGGGGGACGGCATCCATTATGAACCTCGATGGTTCAAGGCGTGGCCTGCTGGGGTGCAGAACCGGGTGATGGTGGGTGGTGAAAGCCATCCGATCGGGGATTTGTTTTTCGACATTGGCGGGGTCAAACTGGGATTTGAGATTTGCGAGGATGCTTGGGTCGCGAACCGACCGGGAACGCAGTTGGCGTTGAAGGGCGCCGATCTGATTCTGAACCCCAGTGCCAGCCACTTTGCGTTCGGGAAGATTGAGGTTCGAAAGCGTTTTGTGCTCGAGGGTTCGAGGGCCTTTGGGGTGAGTTATTTGTATGCGAACCTCCTAGGAAACGAGGCCGGGCGGGCGATCTATGATGGAGAAGCGATGATTGCCTCCGGGGGCAAGTTGGTCGCTACCGGTCCGCGATTCAGCTATGCCGATTCCCTGGTCACGACAGCGGTGGTGGATATCGATGTCACCCGGATGAATCAATCCCGCACCGCGAGCTACGACCCTCAGCTTCAGGATGCGACCGATGGATACATCCGTGTTCCGTTTGACTTTCCTGCCATTGAGCCTCAGCTGGCCCGACCTCAAACCGAACCTTGGGAGCACTCCTCGTGTATTAAGGAAGAGGAGTTCGCCCGAGCCGTGCCGTTGGCGCTCTTCGACTACATGCGCAAGAGTCGATCGCATGGGTTTGTGGTGTCCTTGAGCGGAGGGGCGGATTCCTCGGCCATCACCTGCCTCATCTCTCTCATGGTGGAGTTTGGGGTCCGTGAGCTAGGGCTGGCTGGCTTTGTGGCCAAACTCGCGTTCATTCCGGGGCTCGCGGAATGCCCGGACGTGAAGTCGATTGTTCGGCGTTTGCTGACGACTGTCTATCAGGCGACCCGTCACAGCGGTCCGGTGACCCGGGAGGCGGCGCGAACCGTGGCCAGCGCGGTCGGAGCAGATCACTTGGAGCTCGAAGTGGCTGAAATCCACGAGAGCTATCTCAAGTTGGTTTCCACCGCCCTGAAGCGGGAGTTGGTCTGGGATCGGGACGATCTGGCCCTGCAGAACATCCAGGCTCGGGTGCGGTCGCCCGGGGTATGGTTGCTGGCCAACCTTAAGGGGGCACTCCTGCTTTCCACCAGCAATCGGTCGGAAGCGGCGGTCGGTTATGCCACGATGGACGGTGATACCAGCGGCGGGGTGAGTCCTATTGCGGGGATCGATAAAGCGTTTCTACGCGAGTGGCTTGTTTGGCTCGAGAAGCAGGGGCCCACCGGGCTGCATCCGATTTCGGCACTGTCGGTGGTCAACGTGCAGGCTCCCACCGCGGAACTCCGTCCGCCTTCGTCGCTGCAGACCGATGAGGCGGACCTGATGCCTTATCCGCTTCTGGACGCGATTGAGCGGGCGGCGATTCGGGACAAGCACACGCCCGTGGATGTTTTCCGCAACATGCGCCTCCAATTTCCCCAGTATACTCCGATGCAGCTGGGAGTCTGGGTGGAACGGTTTTTCCGGTTGTGGTGTCGCAATCAGTGGAAGCGCGAGCGATATGCGCCCTCGTTCCATCTTGACGACGAGAACCTCGATCCCAAGACCTGGTGTCGTTTTCCGATTTTGTCGGGAGGATTCGAAGTCGAGTTGGAGGAGCTTCGGCAGGCGGTGCGGAAGCTTTAATGGGGCATTAGCCTCCTGCGAGAGTCACAAAGTTCTGCAGCAGTTTGAGCCCGACGGTTTGGCTTTTTTCCGGATGGAACTGCGTCGCGAAGACGTTGTCGCGCCATACTGAGGAAGTGAAGTTTTCCCCATAGCTGGTGGTGGTGGCGACGATCGAGGGGTCTTTCGGCTGGGGGAAGAAACTATGTACGAAGTAGACATAGCTCTGGTTGGGAATCCCGCGATAGAGCGGGCAATCCGGGTTTTGAATTTCGATCTGGTTCCAGCCGATCTGAGGGATTTTCACTCCGGTCTTGGAGGAAAATCGTACCACGCTGCCGTCGAACACTCGAAGTCCCAAGGCGCAGCTGTTGAATTCCTCGCTCCGTTCGAACAAGGCTTGATAGCCCACGCAGATGCCGAGAAAGGGACGGCCGGTGCGGATGAACTCGACCACCCCGGCTTGGAGATCCTGGCGCTGCATGGCGCTGAGGCAGTCATCGAAGGCGCCGACGCCGGGCAGCACGATGGCGCGCGCGTCCTTCATGCCTTCGGGACGCGTGATGAGACGCACGTCGGCTCCCACCTTAAGCAACGCCTTCTCGACGCTTCTCAGGTTGCCAGAACCGTAATCAAGCAACGCAATCATGTGTCTATTGAGCCAGAGTTCTGGCCGGCTGCAAATAGTGAAGTCCGGTTTCGCGGAGGTTAACGAGCGGGGAGTTCCGGGGTGGCACTGGCACTGGGCACCGTTGCCCGCTCGGTGCGCAGTCGGAGTTGTCCGCAGGCGGCGTCGATATCGTGGCCTTTTTCCCGGCGCAAGGTCGCTGTGACGCGTTCCTGCTCCAAGTGAGCCAGAAATGACTCTTGGACCTTCTCGCTTGGCCGTTCCCAAGGGAGTCCTTCCACCTTGTTATAGGGGATCAGGTTCACCTTCGCATGAAGCTTTTTGGCCAGAGTGGCCAAGGGTTTGACCTGGCTGATGTGATCGTTGATGCCGGCGATCAAAATATACTCGAAGGTGATCATCCGCCCCTTCTTTTGCTGGTAATATTCTCCGGCGGCGGTGAGTTCTTTCAACGGGTACTTGCGATTGACCGGCATGATCTGCTGTCGCACTTCATCCGTGGCCCCGTGCAACGAGATGGCCAGCCGGAACTGCAGCGGATCATCGGCGAGTTTGCGAATCTGAGGTGCCAGGCCGCTGGTCGAGATGGTGATTTTACGGGCGCCAATTCCTCCTCCCCAGGGGGAGTTGAGGATTCCGAGGGCGCGCATCAGGGAGTCGTAGTTCGCCAGCGGTTCGCCCATGCCCATGACCACAATGTTGCTCACCAGCCGATCGTCGGCCGTCGAGGTGGCCCGCTGATCCTCAGGTTTCTGTTCCTGATGCCAACGTTCAATCGCGAGCACTTGCCCCAAGATTTCCTCCGGACCCAGATTCCGTTTCCACCCCTCCAGCCCGCTCGCACAGAACTTGCAGCCGTAAGCACAGCCGACTTGGGTGGAGATGCAAAGGGTATGTCGGTCGCTTTGCTCGCCGTAGAGGGCGGGGGAGGCCGGGATCAGCACGCTCTCGATGAACGAGCCGTCCTGGAGGCGCCAAAGAAACTTCTGAGTGGTGTCCCGAGAACCCTGCTTGGTGACCAGCGCAGGGAGGTGGAGCGAGTAAGTGGCCCCCAGCTTTTCGCGCAGCGCTTTGGGCAGGTTCGTCATGGCTTCCCAGGAATCGGCCCGGCGCGGGTAAAGCCAGGTGAGGAGCTGGTCGACGCGATACGCCGCCTGGCCCCATTCGGCAAACTGGGCCACAAGCTCGTCGCGGGTCTGGGATCGGATGTCTGGCTTTTTGGTCGTCGTCATCGTCGTCGGCTCGAAGGACTAGAGTGTAGCCTTCTGTGCGGCGCTGTGAAGAAGCAAAGTGTGGTGGGACGAGGGGGTGCGCTTTGGCTGGTTTCGGCTTTTCAAATCGCGAGCGGCGAATCAGCCTCCGTTATGCACTTTTCCCCCAGGCTCATGACGACGCGCCGTTGCCTGACTCCTTTCAACCTCGGTCTCATGGTCATCGTGGGCGCGTTCTTGACCCTGTCGGGGTTCGGGTTGCCGGCCGCCCCTGCTGCGGAAGCCGTCAAGCTCGCAGGATCTCCTCAGCCCTTGATCCAGGCGCATTCCCACAATGATTACGAGCAGGCTCGTCCGCTCCAGGACGCCCTGGCGCTGGGCTTTTGCAATGTAGAGGCGGATATCTATCTCGTGGAAGGCAAGCTGCTGGTCGCACATGATCGCCAGGATGTGCGGCCGGATCGCACATTGGAGGGGTTGTACTTGGATCCCTTGCGCGCCCGGGTCCGTCGGAACGGTGGCAGGGTCTACCCGGAAAAGGCGCCCTTCACGTTGCTGATCGACATCAAGGAGGATGCGGAGAAGGTGTATCCGGTGCTGGATCGCCTTCTGCGTCGCTATCGCGGGATGTTGACGTCGTTTACCGCTGACAGCACCCGCACCGGGGCGGTGACCGTGGTGCTTTCAGGGGATCGGCCCATCCGGCTGGTGGAGCAGCAGAAGCGTCGGTGGTGTGGAATCGATGGGCGGCTTAAGGATCTGGAAACCAACCCATCTCCGCATCTCTTCCCCTGGGTCAGCGACAATTGGGTTTCTCACTTTACGTGGCGTGGGGAAGGGGAGATTTCAACGGCGGACTGGGTGAAGCTGCAGGCGGTGGTGGCGAAGGCTCACGCCCAGAATCGCCGTCTCCGCTTCTGGGCCACGGGCAATGATCCTCGCGGATGGAAGGTGTTGCAGAGAGCGGGGGTTGACCTCCTCGGAGCTGATGATCTGGCCGGACTGCACCGTTGGTTGACGGACTCAGTGAACCACGGAACCAACCGATAGGTGATCGTGGAGAGGGGCCACCTCCGAAGAGCGGACGTGAATCGGGGCCATGAACCTGGTCGGGCTCCGCTGTTGCGGAGAACTGACGTTCCGCCGGAATCTCTCGCGGAGGCGCGGAGAGCGCGGAGAGCAAAGACTTCATCGAGAGCTGACCGCAGCGCGGGAGCGCACTCGCGCTTCTGCTCCCTATTTCATGGCCGCGTAGACGTGCTGGACGTCGTCGTGATCGTCGAGTTCGTTTAAGAATTCGATGACCTCCTTGCGGGCCGTGTCGCTCAGTTCCGTAAAGTTCTTGGCCACGTAACGGATTTCAGAGGCGGTGACTTTCCAGCCTGCGGCTTTGAGCGCCTTGGACACCGAATCCAGATCTTTGATGGCCGCAATAAAGCGGGCCCCTTTGGTGCCTTCCGGGGTCTCCTCCGCCTCGAGCGGTTCGATCTCTTGGGCGCCGCACTCGATGGCATCTCCCTCGGCGTCTCGTTGGGCATCGGGATGGTTGCCTTCCACTACCCCGCAATGGTTGAAGAAGAAGGCGACACTGCCGGGCTGACCGAGGGATCCGGCCTTAAAGAGGTTGCGAATCTCGGGGGCAGTTCGGTTGCGGTTGTCGGTCAGGCATTCCACGACGACTGGAACTTTGTGGGGTGCAAACCCTTCGTAGGTAACCTGTTCGAAGATTACTTTCTCTTCGGTTAGCCCCGCACCTTTCTTGATCGCGCGTTCGATGGTGTCGCGTGTGACCGAGCTTTTCCGGGCCTTCTCGACCGCCGCCGCGAGCCGTGCGTTCAGATCGGGGTCGGCGCCACCCAATTTGGCAGCGACCATGATTTCACGTACCAATTTGACCACCATCTGCCCCTTTTTTTGGGCATTGGCTTCACGACCGGCTTGTTTCCATTGAGCACCCATGAGAGGCAGTGAGTTTGGAAGCTTGAGCAGGCAGATTCAACCTAAATTCGTAGAAGGCGGCCGTGGAGGTGGGAGGGGGATCCCAGCTCCGCTAGGTGGACGAAAGCGGCAGAGGGCTGCCGCACTCCATAGGGGTTAGCGTCCTCGCGGAGCGTCTTGGAGTGCTGTAGCCCTCTACAGCTTTTCACGACCCCCGGAGGGGGATCCCAGCTCCGCTGAGGAAGACCAAGGGGGCAGAGGACTGCCGCACTCCGTGTTCGCCTGTCAGGATTCTCTCCAAAATACTTGCAGGCGACCCGTCGGTCCGGCAGATTATCCGCTCCTCGGTGGAGAGATGGCTGAGTGGTTTAAGGCACACGCCTGGAAAGCGTGCGTAGGTAACACTACCGTGGGTTCAAATCCCACTCTCTCCGCCACTTTGTTTTCTCGGGATTACCTTTTGAAGTTCAGGGCCGAAGGGGCCGGTATCTCGTGAGCGCAAGGCTGATTGATCGGAGCCTCCGGCTTGCGATCGTTGGGCTGCACCAGTTTGTGCGCCAGCAGGTATGCCTCCACTTCCTCGCCGCTGATGTCCGGCAGCATCTTGCCGTTGATTTCCACACAAGGACTGAGCATTTGGCCGCTCTTTTCGATCATTTCCTGCCGCTGCGAAGGGTCATTGATGATGTCTCGATCCTCGTAGGGAAGCTCATGCTTTTTGAGAATGGCACGCACACCCATGCTCCAGCCACACGAAGGTTTGAGATAGGCGATAATCTTAGGCTTTTCCATAGTCGTTTATTGTGACAGCTAACCTGTCATAGCCAAGCGTTTTGGCAAGGAAATCGCAGCGATTCAAACTTCGATATTCGCCCCATGCGCCCCTTCGATGAAATCGAGCGCGATGTCCATGCTTCGGGCGGAGTGCGTCAGGGCACCAACCGAGATGAAGTCGACCCCCGTTTCGGCGATGGCGCGCACGGTTTCCAGGTTCACGCCCCCGCTTGCCTCGGTCTTGGCGCGACCTTGAGTGAGTCGGATGGCGGCACGGATGGTTTCGGTGTCCATATTGTCCAACAGGATGATGTTGGCTCCGCCCTCTACGGCTTGCTGCACTTGGTCGAGCGTATCGGCCTCCACTTCTATCTTCATGTAGGGGTCCGACTCCCGAGCCCGTCGAATGGCCAAACGGATCGGCTTGTCCGATTCGGTCTTCAGGGCTGCCACATGGTTGTCCTTGATGAGGATCATGTCATAGAGTCCCATGCGGTGATTTTTCCCCCCGCCGCAGGAGACGGCATATTTCTCCAGCCGCCGCAGGCCTGGTGTGGTCTTCCTGGTATCCAGGATTTGCGCTTTGGTGCCAGCTGCCGCCTGCACGTATCGCGCGGTCAGGGTGGCAACTCCCGATAGCCGTTGGACGAAATTCAGGGCCACCCGTTCGGCCGTCAAGATCGGGGCGGTGGGGCCGCTGATCTTGAGCAAGGTTCGACCTTTCTCTACCGCCTCGCCATCGGTAGAACAGCGCACGATCTGGATTCCTGGCCCCAGTTCTCGGAACGTCAATTCCGCCATCTCCAACCCGCAGACGGTCAAGGGTTCGCGTGCCACCATGATGGCGGAGGTGGTGGCCTTGGGGGGCACTAACGCCGCAGTTGTGACGTCCCCAGTGCCGACATCTTCCTTCAGTGCCATCCGGACCAACATTCTGAGCTCATCTCCTGAGAGTGCCATGTCCGAAAGATGCCCCCGGAAGCGCGGCCGGAGAAGCAAAAAGTAGGTGACAACTCTCCGCTCGACTTTTTGGCTGGGCCCCGAGGAACATGGGACTATGTTTCGTCCCTGCATTGACTTGCACGAAGGCAAGGTGAAGCAGATCGTCGGCGGCACGCTGACCGATGCTGCCGCCCAGTTGCGCACCAACTTTGTGTCCGACCGGCCGGCTTCTTGGTATGCCGATCTGTACCGCCGCGACGGGTTGACCGGTGGGCATGTCATCATGCTTGGCGCGGGCAACGAAGCCCCCGCTCGTGAGGCATTAGCCGCCTACCCCGGCGGACTTCAGGTGGGAGGCGGCATACAGGAGGAGAACTGCCTCGCCTGGCTGGACAGCGGCGCTTCGCATGTGATCGTAACCTCGTGGGTGTTCCGGCAGGGACGGATCGATCGAGAGCGACTTCGATCCTTGGTGAAGCGAGTCGGCCGCGAACGGTTGGTGCTCGACCTGAGCTGCCGGATGCGCGATTCGAAATACTGGGTGGTCACCGATCGGTGGCAGACCTTCACCGACCAAACTCTGTCGCGTGAGTTGCTGCTAGAGCTGTCGGGATCCTGCGCTGAGTTCTTGATTCATGCCGCCGACGTCGAGGGGCTCTGTCGTGGAATTGACCTCGAACTCGTTCGACTTTTGGGCGACTGGACCACCATCCCCCTCACGTATGCCGGTGGTGCGAACTCGATTGAAGATCTGGCTACCGTCTCGCGCTTGGGGCAGGGGAAGGTCCACCTAACCATCGGCTCCGCGCTCGATATCTTTGGAGGCTCCGGCGTGAAGTATGCCGATGCAGTTGCTTTCAATCGGACGGCTTAGGCTTTAACCCGGGGAAAACCCTTTCCTCCGCCTTCGGGTTTGCAAAGGCGGAGGAAAAGGAGCGTCGGTGGGCTTTCAAACAGGAAAGCCACATGAGAACAGAAACACACACTGCCCGACGCCATCCCTTCCATCGTCAAATGCCGAAAGAAACTTAAGGCATTTGGCACGTTTCCCGATACTCAACGATTAGAGGAGTTTGCGTCACGGGCTTCGATAAAGCGTGCGATATATTTGCCCAGGAGGTCGGCTTCCAGGTTCACGGGCGATCCCACGCTGCGCTCCCGCAAGGAAGTGACATCGAAGGTGTGTGGAATAATCCAGATGCGAAACCCCTGTGGAGAGACCGCGGCGACGGTCAGGCTGATTCCGTCCACCGCAACCGAACCTTTTTCGACGAGGTAGGGTCGGATGGACGCGGGAGCTTCCACCTCGAGCACGTGGTCCGCACCTTTGCGCTCCCATCTCGTGATCCGGCCCACCCCATCAATGTGACCCGTGACAAAGTGTCCGCCGAAGCGGCCGTTCGCAGCCATGGAACGTTCGAGGTTGACGCCTTGTCCCGCGACCGCGTCTTTGAGATTGGTGCGATCCCAAGTTTCCTGCAGCAGATCGAAAGTCCAAACGGTTCCTCGGGTCTGACGCTGAACGCGAGCCACCGTGAGGCAGCAACCGTTGACCGCGATGCTGTCGCCCAGTTTGACCCCTTTCGCGGTTTTGCGGGCACGAATCCCCAGTTTGATTCCTGAGGATCCCGGGCGGATCCAGGCGATTTGGCCGAGTTCTTCGATGATTCCAGTAAACATCAGGTTTGTGAGAAGCGGTTGAGTGAACCGAACGGACTGAGTTGATCGAGGTCTACCCCTGCGCTTGGGATGGTTGTCTGGGGAACCGCCTGACGGCGGAACTCCTTACTTTGCGGCCGTATCGCTCCAGGCACTGGCAGCCGACCGATCCAACAAAAAAGGGCGAGGGGTGTTGATGCCCCTCGCCCGGTGAAAACGTCAGTTTGGCTTAGAGGCCTTTGCTGATGAGATACTTCATCAGGTCGACGACGCGGTTGCTGTAGCCCCATTCGTTGTCGTACCAGCTCACGAGTTTAAAGAATCGCTTGTTGAGCTCGAGCCCCGAGGTCTTGTCGAAGATCGAGGAGGCCTTGTCGTGGATGAAGTCGGTGCTGACCACTTCGTCCTCGGTGTAGTCCAAGACTCCCTTGAGATAGGTTTGGCTCGCGCGCTTCATCGCAGCGGCGATCTCTTCGTAGCTGGTCTCCTTGACGGTGCGAACCGTGAGGTCGACGACCGAGACCGTCGGGGTAGGCACGCGGAACGCCATGCCCGTCAGTTTACCCTTAACCTCGGGGCAGACCAGACCGACTGCCTTGGCGGCGCCGGTGCTGGAGGGAATCAGGTTGATGGCTGCCGAGCGTCCGCCCTTCCAGTCTTTTTTGCTGGGCCCGTCCACCGTCTTCTGGGTGGCCGTATAGCTGTGCACGGTGGTCATCAGACCTTCCTCGATGCCGAAGCCTTCCTTCAACAGGACATGGACCAGCGGAGCGAGGCAGTTGGTGGTGCAGGAGGCGTTGGAAATGATATGGTGCTTGGAGGCATCGTACTTCTCATGGTTCACGCCCATGACGATGGTGATGTCCTCGTTCTTGCCGGGGGCCGAAAGGATGACCTTCTTGGCGCCAGCGGCGATGTGACCCTTGGCCTTTTCTGCATCGACAAACAGGCCGGTTGACTCGATGACGAGGTCGACGCCGAGCTGTTTCCAGGGCAATCCGGAGGGATCCTTGGCGCTGACCACCAGGATTTCTTGTCCATTGACGACCAAGACATCGTCCTCAGGCTTATCAGGAGACGATTTCTTGGAGGACACCTCTCCTTGGAAACGACCTTGGGTCGAATCGTATTTCAAGAGGTAAGCCAAGTTATCCGAGGGCACGATGTCGCCCACCGCGACCACTTGGACCTCTTTGCCGAGCAGGCCCTGCTCGACGATTGCACGAAAGACCAGGCGGCCGATCCGGCCGAACCCGTTAATACCGACTTTGATTGCCATACTTTTCTGTGTTTGAGTTTGCCTGACTTGACGTCAGCGCCGCGCATCCTAGCGGTGAAGGCGGGTGCGTCAACTTAGTTTTGAGGCGGGGGGAGCAGTTCGATGCCATATTTGGGAGCCGCGGCGGCAAGTTTGGCGATCTCTTCAGGACTGACTGGCACGGCGGGCGAATCGAAGGAGGCCAAGGGATGAGCGAACTCCTCGATGAATTTGTCGAATCCTGGCGGAACCACTAAGATCAGCATTCGTGCCGGTTTAGCCGTCTCGTTCCTGAAGGCGTGTGGGATACCGCGCGGGCCTTGGAGGAAGCTTCCCGGACCTGCCACCACGCGTTTGCCGTCGATCTGGAAGGTGATTTCGCCTTCCACGACGTAAAAAGATTCATCCTCTCGATGATGAATATGCGGCGGAGGTCCGCCCCCGGGGGGCACCTTGGCCTCGACCAGCACGTGGGAGCCTCCAGTCTGGTCTCCGGACGCGAGGATGCGGTAAACGTCCCCTACTGCGGAGAATGATTGGCCTTCCGCCGGCCCGAGATGGATCAAGTGCGCTGGCTGTGACATTCGGCCAGGATCCTGAAGAGCTCCGGATTTGCAAGGGGTTTCGACCTGCCTCGTCACGCGGAGCAGGCTTTGGATCTCACCCGTTTCCAATCACCCCCGAATCCATGGACGATGGACCTGTGTGACAGCGACTTGCTCCTGGAAGGGTTGTCTGCTATGAAGCCCTTTCTTGTTCATGAATCATTTTTCCAGTGCAGTCTGAGACTCATGGGTGGCAACCACAGTTTAGCCCATCGGGTGAGGGTGGATGGAAAGTCTTTTCGGCTGGATGCCGGGAAATTCCATCCCCGTGGTGTGACCTATGGCCCCTTCGCTCCCAACTCCGCAGGAGAGCCCTTTGCCGACCCTGAGCGAACGCGCCAGGATTTCGCGTTGATTCGCCGCCTCAACGCGAACCTGATCCGAGTTTATCATGTTCCGCCTCGTTGGCTGCTGGACTTGGCGGACGAGTTTCAACTCAAGCTGCTGGTCGATATTCCTTGGAGCAAGCATCTGTGTTTCTTGGACCATCCGCTGCCGCAGCAGGAAGCGTGTGCGGCGGTTCGTCAAGCCGTGGAGCATTGTGCGGGGCATCCGGCGGTTTTCGCCTTTAGCCTGGTGAACGAGGTTCCCGCGGACATCGTTCGCTGGAGCGGGGCGCGGGCGGTGGAGGATTTCATTGATCTGCTGATCGCGGAGGCCAAGGCGATCGATCCGGACTGCCTCTGCACGTTCGCGAACTATCCCCCGACGGAGTTTTTGCGGCCGCGTCAGTTGGATTTTCTTTGTTACAACGTTTATCTTCACCATCCCCAGCCGTTTCAGAATTACCTCGCCCGACTGCAGATGATCGCGGATTCCAAGCCGCTGATCATTGGAGAATTCGGGATCGATTCGCTGCGGGAGGGCGAAGCCGCCAAGTGTCGCATCCTCGCCTGGCAGATCGAGCTGGTGTTTCGCTCGGGATTGGCGGGAACCATCCTCTTCAGCTTTACCGACGACTGGTACAAGGACGGACGGCAGGTGGAGGGGTGGAACTTTGGACTGACGGCGGCGGATCGGGAACCGCGGCCCTCGTATGAGGCGGTGCGCGAGGGGTTCCTCAAGGCCCCTTACTTTCCCTTGCCTCGCTACCCGCTCGTGTCGGTGGTGGTCGCGTGTTACAACGGAGCCAAAACGCTCAAAGCCTGCCTGGATTCGCTGCTCACCTTGAACTACCCGAATGTGGAGATCATTCTGGTGGACGACGGATCGACCGACAGCACGCCGCTGATTGCCCAGCTTTACAAGACCGTGCGGTATGAGCGGCATATCAACCAGGGACTCTCCTTCGCTCGAAATACGGGGATTCGAGTTGCCCGTGGAGAGATCGTGGCGTTCACCGATGCCGATTGCCGCGTGGATGAGGACTGGCTTCACTATATTGTGGGGGACCTGCTGGCGGACGGTTTCGTAGGCATGGGCGGACATAATCTGCTGCCTCCGGACGATTCCCCAGTCGCTGCTGCGGTGATGGCCTCCCCTGGTGGGCCGGCGCACGTGATGTTGGACGACACTCTGGCTGAGCACATTCCCGGGTGCAACATGGTGTTCTACAAGTGGGCGTTGGAAGAGATTTTGGGCTTCGATCCCATTTTTCGCCTGGCGGGCGACGATGTCGACGTCTGCTGGCGCTTGCAGCAGAGGGGATATCGCATCGGTTTTAGCTCCGCCGGATTTGTCTGGCACTATCGTCGTTCCACGCTGGGCGCGTATCTCAAGCAACAGCGTGGTTATGGAGAGGCGGAAGCGCTGCTTGTTCGCAAGCACCCGGAGAATTTCAATTCCATCGGGGCGAGCATCTGGCGTGGGCGGATCTATGCGCCGGCGAAACTGGGAATCCTGTTCCGGCCCGCGATGATCTATCGGGGGCCGTTCGGCACGGGTTTGTTCCAAACGCTGTATGAGGCCCAGCCTGCGGCGGTGTTGGGATTCTTCATCAGCATCGAATATCATTTTGGGGTTACTTTGCCTCTGCTGGTGCTCTCGGTTGCGTTCCCTCCGGTGCTTCCCCTGGCGTGTGCGGCGATTCTGCTGACCTTCGGTGTTTGTGTGCTGGCGGGGGCGCAGGCGGAGTTGCCGGTGGATAAGTCGCGGCTTTGGTCCAAGCCTTTGGTTGGGCTCCTCTTCTTTCTGCAGCCGATTGTTCGCGGGTTTGCCCGGTATCGAGGTCGTATCGGCGTTCCCAATTCGCCTCCGGAGAGCTGGACCCAGCACGAAGCTTTGGAACGGTTGCCCCGGACGACATCGTTGGATCAAGCCTGCTACTGGTCCGATGCTGGAATCGATCGTCACACGTTTCTGGCAACCGTGCTGCGCTGTCTGGATCAGCAGGGATGGCAGAGCAAGACGGATCAAGGCTGGAACGATTATGATGTGGAAATTTATGGAAACCGTTGGAGCCAGTGTCAGATCACCACGGTTTCCGAGGGCATACTGCCGGGCTTGGTGCGTTGTCGGCTCCGCCCGCTGATGTCTCTTCCGGCCAAACTTCTGCTTGCCAGTTTTCTCGCCATCGAGCTGCTGGTCATCGGAGTCATGCAGACCGATTTTCCCTGGATTTGGCTGGTGCTGCTCACCCTTCCCATCCTGGCCTGGTGGCTTGAGCAGGAGAAAAAGGATCTTCAGCGGCTAGTCGCCGCGTTTCTGGATGAGGTGGCTCGGGGCCATCGCATGCAGCGCATGGAGTGGGACGCTCCTCGAAAACGGTTGATTCCCCTCGAAGGTCCGAGTCCGACGGCCTGCTAGGGGCCGACTCGGCTCTCCGGGAGCGGGGCAGGTTTCCGGAGCAGGATGAGCGAGTTGCCGATGTCGCGCTCGCCGCCGCTGGATGGGCTGTTCACCACTTTTCCGTCCAGCCAGAGCGTCGAGGAGGCTCCGCCATCCAGATTGATGGCTTCTTGGCATCCGAGTCGTTGCATGTATCTTCCCAGCTCCTCAAGCGTCATTCCGACCGAAAGCTCCGGCTGGCGTCCGTCCACCTGCACCAGAAAGAGATGGGTGGCGTTGAATCCCACGGCCGAGCGTGGGTGACGTTCCACGACCGACCGATACTTGTAGGCTCCCCCCGCGGGCATATCGAACGTCTGGGCCTTGCCGCCCTGCACCATGTGATTCCCACCTCCGATAGCCATCTGGACCCCGGTCAACTCCGGCTCCGTGGAGGTGGAGAGTAACACTGTCGCTCCGACCGCCAGTCCGGCCGACCGGGTCACTTTCTGTCCGAACGACAAGACGAGTTTGCCTGGCTGAAGGGGGGTGTCACCGTTGTCGTTGATGCTGATAATCCTGGCTCGGTAGTCCTTGGCGGCCGCGAGGGGCAGCCATGGTCCTTCGCCTTCGGCCTCCAAAACTACCTCCCGGCCTCCTGGAGCCCTGGTGCTGGTGCCCAGACGAGGAGTATAGAGCACGACCTCCTTCATGCCGCGTTGCTCGTTGATCTTGAGGGGGGATTTGGATCCGTCGGGCCAGGTGAGGCTGAACCGCGAGACAATGGTCTGGACGTGGGGCTGGCCGGCTGCATCGATCCAGAATGCCATCTGATCTCCAGGGCCGCTGACCAGTTCGCCGTTGAGGATCTGGATTCCGCGCGGATCTCCGGCGAACGAACCGCGGTCGACCTCGTAAAAATCACCGTTGATCCCGGCGATGGGTTTTCCCCAGTCCTTGGGAACCGATCGAATCATGCTCCCCAGAGTTGCCAGGCCGACCACCGTGTTTCGAGCCAAGCCGGTGACGAGCTTTAGATCCGGTTGCGCGCGGTCAATCTTAACGACGTGCACAGACCACGGCTCGTCCGGAATACGATCCTGCCAGTAGACCACTCCGGGCCAACGGCGCGCATGGGCTGGTTCCGGTCTCGCTCCCGAACCCCTGGCCGTGGTTTTCGAAGTGTCCTCGGCTTGAACACAGACGAGCAGGCTGAGGAGCAGGCAGGCTGAGGAGGGGTGCCAATTCATAGCTGCATCTTGTAGAGGATCCCTGGTGTGGAAGGCAATCGGGTTTGTGTCTGGATTTAGGGAGTGTCTGTCTGAGGCCGGGACACGAAGCCAATTGCCGGACTGTCCAGGAGTGTCCGGACTTCGTCCTGTTGTGGGACGGCCCTCGCTGGCTTCGTCAGCCCCCGCGCCGTCGGGGGTTCATTTCGGTCTGCGTTGAGAACGGATCGTCCTGATCCGGCGCAACATTGTCCCGTTCCGGGATTCGAACCGAGAATCAGGCAGCTGTCTCGGTGGGTGTCCCAAGTATGGCAAACACCCTGCTTAAGGACGACTGCGCTGAACGAAAAGCGGCCTGATCCAAGCGAGGAACCGTCCCGCGAACTGACTCCCCCGGATTGTCCCGAGCCCGCCCTTTCAGTGAGAGGAACCCACGGCGATTGTCGCCGTCCACGAGATCCCACGGTCATGGACGACCGTTCGTGCCTGCGGTTTGTAAGGAAGCGAATTCAGGAAGTCGTATGAGTAAAAATTCCGTCATTTGTCTCGAAGAAAAGCCCTCTTCGCGGACAACCAAATCAAGGAAGAAGTCCGCGGCGGCCACGCCGTTTACCGGGCCCTGGCCGAAACCCGGAACACCTGAGGAAGCTCAGATGGTGGAGGAGAACCTAGGGATGGTTCGGAGCGTTGTTTCCCGCCTGAGCCTGGGCCTGCCTACCCACGTGGATGGAGATGATCTCTACAGCGCCGGTTTGGCTGGGTTGCTCAACGCCATTCGAGCCTACAACCCGCGAGCGGGCACGAGTTTTGAGACTTACGCTCGAGTGCGTATACGCGGATCCATTCTTGATGAATTGCGGCGGATGGACTGGGTCCCCCGATCGATCCATACCAAAGCCAGGAAGGTTCAGGCGGTTGCGAAGACCATTGAGCAAAAGAAGGGTCGTCCGGCCACGGAAGAGGAGTTGGCGAAAGGCCTGAAGTTATCTTTGAAGGAGTATCAGCGCTGGGCCGAGGAGATTCGTCCGGCGACGATCATTAACCTGGATGCCGATCTGCAGTCCGAGACCGACGACTCCTTGTCTCAATACGAGAGTTTGGCGGACATTCGGGCGGAGGATCCGGTCGAAGGGGCCTTCCGACGTGAGTTAGCGGAGTTGATCGCCCGGGAGCTTCATCAGCTCCCCGAGATGCAGCGCAAAGTGTTGGCGCTCTATTATTTTGAAGAGCTGCGGCTGGCGGAGATCGCCGCGGCGTTTGGGCTGACCGAATCCCGCATCTGTCAAATTCATGCCCAAGCGCTGCAATCCATCAAAGGGTGTCTGCAACGGTGCGATCCCTGCTTTATGCAGCCCTACAGTTTCTGACGCGGCTGCGGTCGCGCTCACTTTTCGCCGACCTTAACGACGGAAACAAAAACCCCTGGCGCAGTTGGCTTCTCAGAAGGCCGCGCCAGGGGTTGTTTTTTGAATCGGTTTCTTGAAGCTTACTTGAGCGACTTTAAGGAGATGTTCCGGAAGGTCACCGCGTCCCCATGGCCGGCGAAGCCGAAGTATCCTGAAGTCCGGTCCTTACCGGGGTGCGGGGAGTTGGCCATGATATCCTTCACTTGGGACAGATCGCCGTCGAGAATCACCGTGCCGTTCAGTTCCACCTTGATAGTCGAACCTTTGACCGTGACCTCTTGGAAATTCCACTCGCCTACCGGGCGCTGGTAACCCCGATGGGCGGCGATCATGCCATAAGCGGAGCCGTGGTATTGTCGCGCGTCGAGCTTCTTGTACATCTCGGCACCGTCATCGAGCACCTGGAGTTCGCACATGCCTACATAGGCCGTGTCGCCCTCTCCGGGATAGCGGATCGCGAGGCCGTTGTTTCCGCCAGGAGGCAACTTGAATTCCACGCGAGCCACGAAGTCGGTGAGCTCCTCTTTAACATAGATCGTGCCGCCTTGCTTGGGTTTGCAGCCGATCGTTCCATCCACCACTTCGTAGTTGTTCAGCGGACCGGCCCAACCGGTGAGGTCCTTGCCGTTGAACTTGGATTCGAAGCCGGCGTTGCCGTGGTTCGACAGAATCTGGTTGGCCTCGGCGCCCGGAATCTCCCGGATGAAGATGTTCCGCCAGCGAATCTCGCCGCCGTGGGTTTGGAGTTGGATCGGGCCTTTGGCCGGGATGGGCGTCTTGCGGTCGTAATAGTTCTCCAGGTTTGCGAAATCGACCACTTTCTTGGAGTTCAGCCAGATGCTCACTCGGGATCCAACCATGAGAATACGGAAAGTGTTCCATTCGCCAAATGGCTTGTCGGCCAGTTCCAAGGGATCCTTGCCGGGAGCGCCTGGGCTGTTGTTCCAGAGACCCCCCGATCCTTTTGCACGACCAAGTTTTTGCTGCGGGTCTGGTTCCGTGGAATCCCAGATCTGCACCTGGGGCACGCCGCGCAGGTAGATGCCCGAGTCCGCTTTGGGGACGGTCTTGTAGTCGATCAGGAGTTCGAAGTCGCCGTAGTCCTTCTCGGTCGTCGCGTAGGCTCCGAAACCATCGTTGACCAACTCCTCCCCCTGGGCGGTCCAGTGGGGTTTGCCGGTGTCCTTATTCACGGCCATCATGGACCGGGTCCAGGAGGAAACCTGCTTGATGAGGTCGGCGGTGGGCAGGCTGGTTAGCTTGCGGTGGTCATAGGTGTCACCTCCACGCCAACCGGTGAGGTCCTTGCCGTTGTAGAGGCTGGTGAAACCGGCCGGCGGTGTGGCCACGGCGGCTCGCGCGTGCGGCGCAAGGGCGGACGAGGCTAGCAACGAGGTCAGAGCGAGAATCTTGGATAGAGCGGGCACATGAATCTTCATAGGCTTTACTCAGGCGAGTTCATAACAGTCCGCTGAGAAACGCGAACCATTTTTTAGAGTAAAGAATCAGGCCGCCTTCCCAAAACATACGGCTGGGAAAACGTCCTGCCTCCGCTAGGCTCTCTCACAACATGCACCCTGCGAACCCCGAGCGCACTCGATCCTCCGCCTACATGGAGTGGGTGAAGACGCAGACCCCGGCTCGCTTCGGCCTCCTGACCAGCGGGATGATGTTCTGCCCTTTGTCTTTCTTGGGGGGCACCCTGGAGGATCTCGAGGTCAATGGCCCGAGCTTCTACGGTTATGAGCCGCTGGTCCGCGCGGTGGCTCAGCACTCCGGAGTCGCTCCTGAAAACGTGGTCTGTGCGGAGGGGACTTCGATGGTTAACCACTTGGCCATGGCCAGCTTGGTGGAGCCAGGCGACGAAGTGCTGGTCGAGGATCCTACCTACGAACTGCTCCTGTCCCTGGCGGGTTATCTGGGCGCAAGGATCAAACGCTTTCCTCGTGGTCGAGAAACCCGGTTTCTTCCCGATCCCGACGACCTGGCCGCGGTGATGTCCAGTCGCACCAAGCTGATTGTGCTCACTCAGCTGCACAATCCGTCCAGTGCCTGGATGCCTGAGTCGCTTCTCCGTCGAATCGGAGAGCTGGCGCGCCAGGTGGGCGCGCGAGTGCTCGTGGATGAGGTCTATCTGGAGGCGATGGGGCCAACCCCGCCGCCATCGGCCTTTCACCTGGGTCCCGAGTTCGTCACCACCAACAGCCTGACCAAGGTCTATGGTCTCAACGGGCTGCGCTGTGGGTGGGCGCTCGCCGAGCCCGCCCTGGCTCGGAAAATGTGGCGGTTGAACGACTTGTTTGGCGTCATCCCGTCGCACCTGTCCGAACGACTGAGCGTGATCGCGTTTCGTCGAATGCCAGACTTGCGCCGACGCACTCTGGAGCACCTTCAAGTGAACCAGGCGGCCTTTCGTTCAATCCTTCAGCCGCATCCCCGTTTGGAGGTCTGCGCGCCGGGGTATGGCACCATTGTTTTTCCGCGGCTCAAGACGGGTGATGCCACCGAGTTCTGTCGTTTCTTGCGTGACCGTTACCAGACTTCGGTGGTGCCGGGGACATTTTTTGGTCATCCGGATCATTTTCGGATCGGTCTTGGCGGCCCATGCGAGACGGTGAAGGCCGGACTCGAACAAGTCAGAACCGCATTGGAGGAATGGAACCCATGAAAAAAAAACTGTTTTGGAGTGGTATTCGCTGTTGGGCGCTGGTCGTGGCGTGCTGGGGGGAGATTCAGTGGGCCGAGGCTGCGGAGGGGGCCACCCCGCCTCCAGCGGTCGTTCCGCAGCCGCTTTATACGTATCGGGAGGAGCATGATCCGAATGGAATCGGCAAGTTCTTCATGGGGCGCGAAATCGCCTACGTCATGGGGCATCAGGCGGCCGATTGGCTGGAGCGGCCGAGCCGAGAAGCCGAAGAAAAGACGAGTCGGCTGCTTCCCTTGCTTAAGCTCAAGCCTGGAGATCAGGTGGCGGATATCGGTGCGGGGACGGGCTATCTCACTCGGCGCATGGCTGGGCTTGTTTCACCAGGTGGACGCATCTTCGCGGTGGATATTCAGCCGGAGATGCTGGTGCTGCTGACCAATAAGCTAAGTCGGGCGGGGATCACTAATGTGATTCCGGTATTGGGGGAGATCCTTGATCCTAAGCTGCCCCCCGCGTCCCTGGACTTCATCATCATGGTGGACGTGTATCACGAATTCTCCCATCCCTATGAGATGACGGTGGCGATGTGTCGTGCCCTTAAGACCGGAGGACGATTGGCGTTCGTCGAGTTTCGTAAAGAAGATCCGCTCGTTCCCATCAAGGAAGTCCACAAAATGTCCGAGGCGCAAGTGCGCGCCGAGATGGCGTTGCATCCGCTCGAGTGGGTTGAAACCTTGCGGGATCTTCCGTCTCAACACTTGATAGTCTTCCGCAAACGATGACTCCAAGCCCGCGCCAAGAGAGGGACAATGGATGAGTGGCTGCGAGGCAATGGTCTCATTGAAAAACTGGTTCTCAAGTTTTTCATGAAGCTGACGAAATAGATGGAATGGGCAACCGACGCCAAGGAGGTGGGGGTGGAGAACCCCGCTGAAGAAACGTTCAGCTGCCCAAACCAATCTTTAGATAGTCTTTTCACGGTCGGGATGCAACAGGGTTTTGCTAAAAATTAGCAAAATCGTGTTCTCTTCTTCGAACCGATGTCGACTTCTTAACGATTCAGACCAGCACTCACGACGGTGCCCGGCAGTGTCTCGTTGCCTGCCGACGTGAATCTTAATCTAACCCGCATCCTACCGAGTCGTAATCGCTGGGTTGGTGACTCCCGAATGGGGTAATTCTTGCCCGGTTGTGAGGGGGATTGTCTGGATTGTGGACACTTCGGGAAGGGTGCTACTCGCGATGAGGTGAGCGTGAGGTTGTCCCCGAAATGATGGAGGGTGCCAGCAGCCCTGAAGCCACTGACACCCCCTGTGCCTCATACCCGCCCGTGCGCACGGGCGGGTCCCCATCTCCTCAGCCTGTCGCATGCGAAAAGCGACAGAAAATCAACCGCATCGTGCCGTTTCTTGCCCCAGGCTTGCTGATCCAAGACCCGATTTGCGGGTGGACACCGCGCACCTGTTCTTAAGTACTACGCTGGCGAGCCTCCAATATTACAGAATTCCGAGATTTTTTTTCGGAAACCTGAGATCCTCGGTTCCGTCTCGGCCTGAACTCGGTTGTTGCTTGCCTTGACCCGGTCCCCATTTCCGATATTAACTTTCCGCCTATGAGCCACCGTCCACGTCATCTATGGAATCTTGTCGGCATTGCTTTGCTGATGCTGACCGCATGTCAGCCGTCCACTCCTCCAGGGTCTGCTGGACAATCCGATGCCGGCAAGAAGCCCGGCAAGAAGCCGCGAGTCGCCTTTATCAGCAACGGCGTGGCGGCGTTCTGGACCATCGCTGAAACGGGGGTCAACCATGCGGCGCAGAAGCTGGACGTGGAAGCGAGTGTCCACTTTCCCGCTGGAATCGAGGATCAGAAACGCACGATCGAGGATCTCATCACCCGAGGGGTGGACGGGATTGCGGTAAGCCCGATCGACCCGGTCAATCAGACCGAGATCTTGAACAAGGCCGCCGCCAACACCAAAGTTATCACGCACGACTCCGACGCGCCTGACTCCAACCGGCTGCTCTACATCGGCATGGACAACTACAAAGCCGGGCGGATGTGCGGCCAGTTGGTGAAGGAGGCTTTGCCCAACGGCGGTAAACTCATGATCTTTATCGGTCGGCTGGAGCAGGACAACGCCAAGCGCCGCCGCCAGGGTGTGATTGATGAAATCATGGGTCGATCGGAGGATCCTACACGCTACGATCCGCCCGGCGATGTCATCCAGGGCAACGGGTTCACCGTGTTGGGTACCTTGACGGACCAATTCGATCGGGCCAAAGGCAAAGCGAACGCCGAGGACGCGATGGCGCGCTACCCGGATCTCGACGGAATGATCGGGCTGTTTGGGTACAATCCTCCCTTGCTCATCGAAGCTCTCGACCGAGCCGGCAAGCTCGGCAAGATCAAGCTGATCGCCTTCGATGAGGCCGATGAGACCCTTGATGGAATTCAAAAGGGAAACGTCTATGGGACTGTGGTTCAGAACCCCTACCTGTATGGCTATCGTTCCGTTGAGATCCTCAAGGAGCTGGCCCTGGGAAACCAAGCTGTGATTCCAGCGAGCAAGTTCATCGACATCCCGGCTCGTCACATCCGCAAGGACAACGTGGCGGAGTTTTGGAAGGAGCTGAAGGAGATGACCAAGAAATAACGCAGCCCGGATTTCTTTCGGCGGTGCAGCCCCAGAGTCCGCTGGTGTCCGTAAGGTTCGACTTGCATGTCGAACTCCGGCCTGGGTGGGTTGCACTTCCCGAAGGTTGCCATTTTTGCTGGATCCATGGTCGCCCCTACTTCTCCAACTGAGTCGGCAGCCCCGTTCCTCGAAGCCCGAGGGATGGTTAAGCAATTCCCCGGGGTGAAGGCACTTCGGGGCGTGAGTCTTTCCATTGGGCGTGGTGAGGTGGTTTCGGTGGTGGGGGAGAACGGTGCGGGCAAGAGCACCCTGATGAAGATCCTGGCCGGAGTTCAGCCGCCGGATGAAGGGGAACTCGTGCTGCAAGGACGTCGAGTGGTGATCGACTCGGTCGAAGCTGCCTTGGAGCTAGGCATCGCCCTGATTCATCAGGAGCTGAACCTGGCCGACAACCTGGAGGTCGGAGCCAATATTTTCCTCGGCCGGGAACCTCTCCGCGGAGGCTTCATCGACCATGCCCGAATCCGCCGTGAAGCGGTCGGTTTCCTGGATCGGGTCGGACTGAAGGTGGATCCCCGGACCCTCGTCAGCGACCTGACCATCGGGCACCAGCAGATGGTAGAGATCGCCAAAGCCCTTTCGGTCAATGCGCAGCTGCTGATCATGGATGAGCCGACTTCCAGCTTAAGCCAGCACGAAGCGGAGCAGCTCAAGAACGTGATTCGTGATCTGAGCTCGCGCGGGGTGAGTATCCTCTACATCAGCCATCGATTGGGTGAAGTGCGCGAGTTGTCGCATCGCGTGGTGGTGCTCCGTGACGGCGAGAATGCCGGGGAACTGTCCGCCGGGGAGATCACGCATGACAATTTGGTGCGCTTGATGGTCGGGCGGGATGTTTCACAGTTCTATCGCCGCGGCCAATCCGCCGCCGCGGCGAAGTCTACGCATCAGGCTGAGCGGCAGGCTCCATTGCTGGACGTGCAGGAACTCCGAACTCCGGCGCATCCGGACCAGCCCATCAGCTTTCGGTTGTTCGCTGGAGAGATGGTCGGCCTGGCAGGTTTGGTGGGAGCCGGTCGGACTGAGGTTTTACAGACTCTTTTTGGAATCACGCCGGCTGTCTCCGGTCAGATTTCCATCTCCGGTCAGGCGCGCTGCATCAAGACGCCGCTGGATGCCATCGATGGCGGCTTGGCCTTGGTGCCCGAGGATCGTAAGCAGCAGGGGCTGGTGCTCGAGATGGCGGTGCGGGAAAACCTCAGCCTGGCCAGTCTGCGACGGCAGCAGCGGTGGGGACGGTTGCCGAAATCCTACGAAGTCCAGCTGTCCGTCGACATGATTCAGCGGCTGAGGATCAAGACACCGAATGACCGGCAGGAGGTCCGTTTTCTCTCGGGAGGCAACCAACAAAAGGTTGTTCTGGGCAAGTGGCTGGCGCTGGAGCCTAGAGTGCTGCTTTTGGATGAGCCCACGCGGGGCATCGATGTCGGGGCCAAGGCGGAGATTTATCGGATCATGGAAGAGTTGGTGGAGCAGGGGGTGGCGATTCTCTTCGTCTCGAGCGAGATGGAGGAGGTTCTGGGGCTATCGGATCGAACTCTGGTCATGCACGAGGGGCGCATCGCGGGTGAACTGCGGCGGCATCAGCTCAGTGAAGAGGCCGTGATGAGGTTGGCGACGGGTCAGGTGGGAGATTTGTCATGAAGAAGCTATTGGGTATTTTTGGACTGCTGCTGGTGGTGTGCGTGGCCACACACCTGATGAGCCCGCAATTTCTTACCCCCTACAACATCGAGAACCTGTTTCGCCGAACCGCGCTGTTCGGGATCCTGAGCATCGGGGTCGCGTTTGTGATCATCACCAGCGGCATCGATCTCTCCATCGGGTCTGTCGTCTGCCTGGTCGGAGTGGGCCTGCCGTGGCTGTTGACTGAAATCAAGGTGCCGCTCGGGGCTGCCCTGGGCATCGCCATTGGAGTCTCCGTCGCGATCGGGTTTGTGCATGGGTGGCTGATCACCCGTCTTCGAATCCAGCCCTTTGTCGTCACGCTGTGCGGGCTTCTCATCTACCGCGGGATCGCCCGCGGGATCACCCGGGACCAAACCATGGGGTTTGGAAATGACTTTAAAGGGTTACGCTGGCTGGCTACCGAGAAAATCGCCATCCCCGGCTTGGATAACTTCGCCATTCCTTTTCCCTGCATCATCCTCCTGGTAGTCGCCATCCTGGCCGCCATTCTGCTCAATCAGACCATCTACGGCCGATATTTGCTGGCGTTGGGACGCAACGAGGACGCCGCCAAGTACAGCGGCATTCGCACGGAACGGATGATCATTCTGGCGTATGTGATCTGCGCTACCCTTTCGGGCCTCGGCGGGCTGCTGTTCGTGCTCGATGTTAATTCCGCACAGCCGGCCGACTTCGGCAACTTTTATGAGCTCTATGCGATTGCCGCCGCCGTGTTGGGGGGATGCAGTTTGCGAGGCGGGCAGGGGACCATCATCGGCGTGATTTTGGGAACCGCCCTGATGCAAGTGCTTCGAACCATGATCACCCTGGTCGATGCCCTGCCGAAGAATATCGAATTCGCGATTATTGGAACAGTGATCCTGGGTGGAGTGATTGCTGATGAAGTGGTGAAGCGTTACCTGGCCAAGCGTAAGGCGGCTCGCCAGCTTTCCGCTGGCTGAGCGGGTACGTCCAACAAGTTATGAACCGTCGTGGTTTCCTTCGTTCGCTGTCGGTTTCCGCCACGGCCGGCGTGGCTCTGGGAGCTCAAGCCGCGGCCTATCCGGAGGGAGCTGCGGGTCGCACTGTCCCGCGATTTCCGGGAGCCCAGCCCCGAGGGACCTTCGCGCTGGAGGGCCAGAACGCCAGTTTTTATTCCCCGCTGATTTCTCGGCCGCTTCGCGTGCTGATGTTGGCCGATACCCATTTGTTCCTGGACGACGTTCGAGGGATCCCGTTCCGCTCGTTCAGCGGCCGAATGGCTGGCGCTTACAATCGGCCACTGCATTTTTTGACCGGCCAGGCCACGCATCCCCAGGAATGCTTCGAGGCTTCGTTGCGCCAGGCGCAGCTAATCAAGGCCGATCTCGTTGCGATTGTCGGAGATCTCTTTAGTTTTCCCTCGGAGGCCGCGATTGAATGGGTGTTGGACCGGTTGCGCTTCGCCGGGCTGCCTTATGTGTACGTCGCGGGCAATCACGACTGGCACTACGAGGGAATGGAGGGATCCATCGAGTCGTTACGAGCCACCTGGATCCAAAAGCGCCTGCTGCCGCTCTACCAAGGTCGGGATCCGATGGCCAGCTCAGTCGAAGTTCAGGGGGTTCGGTTCGTGAGCATTGATAACTCGGACTACCAGATTACGCCTGCGCAATTGCGGTTCTGGAGGACTGAGGTCCGTCGCGGACAGCCGATGGTTTTGTTGGTTCATATCCCCTTGTATGCTCCGGGGCGTTCGGTGGGGTTCGGTTGCGGCCATCCGGATTGGGGGGCGTCTTCCGATAAAGGATATGAACTTGAACGGCGGCCTCGCTGGCCGGAGGGCGGGCACTCGAGTGCCACCCTGGCGTTTCATCGCGAGGTGTTTGCAGCGAAGACGCTGTTGGGGGTTTGTGCGGGTCACGTTCACAAACCGGCGTTAGACGTGATCCAAGGCGTGCCTCAGTTGGTGACCCACGCCAACGCCTTCGGCGCGCATCTGGATCTTCGGTTCCAGCCCCTGAACTCGTCAGGCAGTAACCCGGTACATCGGACGTAGCCACGGGACTTGATACCGTCCGCCCAGCCCTCATCCTCCCCCGGTTAGCCCACGATCCATGCCCGATTATTCCTAACGTACGTATGAAATAATCGGGAGAGGGTGGTGAAAAATGATCATCTTTATGGGTGATTAACCATTGTCGGATCCCAGGTTGGGCATCTTTTTGAAACGATCGAGAGCGCCACGTCCCCAATCCTTGGAGTAGCTATGCGGCTGCGGGGGCGGGATTGCTGCCGGGGTGGCAGCGGGGGCCGGATGCTCAGGGTGAGGTGGAACCCCGGCGTTGGGCAGCGGCGGTGGACTGGAGGGCGCGGCTGTCGGCCGACGCTCGAAGAAGGAAGACTGTCCGTAGGTGGGAATATTGGGAGTGGTCGTCTGCACTGAGCCGGTCATGGAAGAGGGAAGCACGCCGGATTCGTGGCCGGCCACGAACCGAGAGGCCGCTTTGGCGTTTTCATGGGCTTCCCAGATGAGGCGAATCGTCGGGATCGCACCGAGATGGATGCGCAGGCGGCGATACGAGAGCTTTGGCAACTCGAGGCCCACCACCATTGTTTCCGCTTCGAGCACCGCCTCCAGCAGTCCCTGAAGAATGGCCTCGCCGGCATGCCGCTGAACGAGACTGCTGAGCAGGGGCAAGGGGACGGCCTGAGCTCGGTCGAGCAGGAGGACCAACCGGTGGATCGGACCCAATTCCATCTCGAATCCGGAAACCTCATACCCCGCCTCCCGCAACACCGGGGCGGCGGCAGTGATCTGATGCACTGCCTCGGGCAGGCCGCTGGGATCCGTGAGCTTGAGCCCGGAGATCGTGGACTGGACATCTTGGCCGATCCCTTGCAGCTCATGGGTCGTCTGTTGCAGCGCGTGGCGGAATTCCGCCACTTTCAGCGGAGCGCCTTCGACCGCTTGCTTCATTCGAATCGCCTTCTGGGCGGCTTCTTGGATTTTCTGGGCGAAGGTTTTCATGTTTGGTTTCCAGGCAGTGGGGGAGGGGCAGGGGCGGTCGGCTGGTTTTGGGCTTCGGCCAGCGCCTGCTGGATTTTCTCCAAGAACACCCGCTCGTTGTTCAACATTTCCTGAGTGAGTGGCAGTTCCACGGTTCCGTCCTTGGCTCGAGCGACCAGCATCTCGTCGATCTTGCGAACATGATCTCGCTGCTGAGCGGAGATGTCTTTCAGGGTCGCCAGGGTGCTGTGGATCATCTCCATCTCGTGGGAGAGGCTGCTCACTTTCTCGGCCATGGCTCCGGTGTGGACGGCGGTGATGGCGCGGCTGAGATCCTCGCGCAAAGCCCGAAGCCCGTCACTCAGCTGTGTGCCCAGCGCGGCGGGCGCCGCCGCCGAGCCAGCCTGCGCGCGCAGGGTTGACTGCAAGGCTCCCAGGTTGTCGTTCAGCGGACCAAGGTCGATGGAGATCTGGGGCGGGATTGCCTTCTGGGCGAGGTGCCCGGCCAGCGTGCTCTGAATCGACTCCAAGCCTGTATGGACGGCCGAGAGCTGCTGTACCACGCGGTTCACCGGATCCTGGTCCGAGCCTCCTTTTCCAATGAGGTTTCGTCGGAAGGTCGCACAGATATCCTCCCAACGCTTCTTCTCGTCCGGGGTTTGAATCCCGATCATTTGGCGGAACTTCAGCAAATTGGACTCCGCGCCGGTCGTCAGAGTTTGGGACTCCCCCTGATAATGATCGGTGACCAGACGGAGCACCTCCTCGTCGTTCATCATGGGCACCACCTTCTCGGCCAGCCGGTTCATGTTCCGATACGACCCCTGCAGGCGGAACGGCGGCTCGGTTCGATAGTCATCGGTTTGCGCCGCTGAGCGGATGTACTCTTGGTTGACGAGCAGGATGATCTCCCGGATCCGGATCAGCTGCTTGAGCGTGGCGACGATCTCATCCAGCTCCTGAGTGGAGTAGTTGGCCTCGAACCCATCGGCAGGACGCTCCCCGGTTTCGGCCAGGTGGATGAAGGAGCGAATGTCCTTCTGGCTCTTGTTAGTCAGCGGCGCCAGCACGGCGTTGGAAGTAATGGCGTTTTCGAGGTAACTGGCTTTGAACGCTTCCGCGCTGCCCCCAATGATGTCGCCCAGGTTGTAGGTGTCGGCCCGGTTGGCAAGCATGTCGGGAATCTTGAACTTCTGTCCGCTCTCCGTGTAAGGGTTGCCGGCCATGACCACCACCACCTTTCGCCCGCGCAAATCGTAGGTTCGAGGTTGGCCCCGCCACACCCCTTCGATCTTCCGCTGGCCGTCGCAAAGCGAGATGAATTTCTGCAGGAACTCCGGATTGCAGTGCTGGATGTCATCGACGCAGATGAGCACGTTGTCGCCCATTTCCAGGGCCAGGTTGAGCTTGTGGATTTCCTCCCGAGCGGCGGCGTTGGGGGCCTCCTCCGGATCCAGCGACGTGACGGCGTGGCCGATGGCGGGGCCGTTGATCTTGACGAAGACGATTCCGAGTCGGGCGGCCACATACTCCATGAGAGTGGTCTTGCCATAGCCCGGAGGCGAGATGAGCAGCAGTAGGCCCATGAGATCGGTTCGCTTGGCATCGCCGGCGGCGCCTATCTGTTTGGCGAGATTGTCGCCGACTCGCGGCAAGTAGACATGGTCGACCAGTTGGTTCCGGACGAAGGAACTCAGGACCCTCGGCTTGAATTCGCCCAGTCGCAGCCGTTTGCGCTCGCGCTCCAGCAGGCCCTGTTTGATCTGATGGTAGGCCTGAAAGCGCGGCACGAAGTCGCGCTCGTGGCGATGGAGTCGCGCGGTGAAGTCGTGATAGTCAAACGTGTAACGGCTGGTTTGAACCCGGGGGTGCTGACCTTGCATCCCCTCCAGCATCGTTTGGGCGGGGGCCTGGACGGGCTGACGCTGGACGGTGTCGCCGGCGAAGAGGAAGGCCGCGACTTCCTCCAGGAACGGTCGGGCCTGCGGTTTGTCGAGCAGGAAGCCACGCACCCAGTCCCGCACCAGCTCGAGTTCGCTGCCAGGGTGGTCCTTCAGGGCAAGGCGGGCCTTCAAGAACGTCTCCTCGCTGCCTTTGGCGGCGAGATGTTGTCGGAACACGGTGAGCAGCGACTCCGCCTCTTGGCTGGAGACCAAGCGTTCCCCCTCCAGGAGCTGATGAAACAAATACTCCCCGGCCTCGGACTCGGTCCCGCGCGGGAAGAGGCCATGTTGGTGGAGAAATCCGGCTACCGAGGTGCGCAGCTCGCCGATGTAGCCCTGTTGCACGGCGTCGCCAGGAAAGACTCGATTTCGCTCGGCGAAGCCCCGGAGCTTGGCCATCCAAAGCACCCGCTCCTGATCCCCGCAAAATCGGGTCCAGTAAACCAGTGCGCAACCGCGTGCCGTGGGAGAGTAGCGAGCGAGCTGCAGGGCGTGGTGGGTAGTAATCCAGGCCTCGAAGATGCGCGCCGCATCAAGGTCATGCACCCCCTTGGTATACCCGTCCTGATAGCGTGAAGCCATGCCTGCCTGAACGCGGGCCAGCCGTTGCGCGGATGATTCCTGCAGGATGGCTTCGAGGGTGTTGGCGGGGTCCCTTGATGCCTCGGGAAGCTGAGGCCCGGGTTCGACCAGAGTCTTGGCGAGCTGCCAGGCCAGGAACTCGGCTCGGTACACCTCGGGGCTCTCCGAGATGGCCTCCTGGCCCCAGGCTTCCCGGGTGGCCAGAAAGGCGGCGTCCAGGATAGGCTCGAAATATTTCGTGCTGGTGAGATGGAGATGGGGGGCGTCGTCCTGCATCACCACCGTCAGGTCCAAAGGCTGGGTGTTGATGTTGAAACTGTGGCGTCCCAGCTTGATGATTCCTGGTCCCTCCGCAAACAGCTCCTGACGATCCTTGAGCTGGCGCACCGCCTCCTGTTGGATGCTCTTGAGCCGGCCCTGAAGATCATCGGCTTTGACGGCATCCTCCAGGGCGAGCAGCTGGGCCGTCAGGTCGCGTACCTTGGCGACCATCTGGTCGGACGCGACGTAGGCGTTGATGTCCTCGAGGGATTTGAAGCTCGCGAGCCGGTTCTGAATCACCTTCAGAATTCGTTCGGCGGCGCTCATCAGCGCCGAGGCCTTCCGGCTGCGCTGCTCCACCAAGGCGATCTTTCGCTGTTCGAACGCCTCGTAGATCTCCGTCCTCCGCTCCGTCAGCTGGACAGTGAACTCTTCAAAGTCGGCGAACGCGCCTTCCAGTTCCTCAATCTGCACCGAGAGGCGGTTGAGGTAATCGTCGCATTTGGCCGGAGAGTCGCAGAGATCGAGATAGCTTGCCGCCGCCTGGCTCAGCAGCTTGACCTGGGCGGTGAACTGGGCGGTGCTTTCGGTGGAGACGAGCGAGCTGAGCTTCTTTTTGAGCGCGGCCCGAATCTGGTTGAGCGTGGAGTAGACGGAGGTGATGCCGTCGATGATCCGCGTGGTTTCGGTGGCGTCTTCGATCCGGAGGCCGTTCACCACTTCAATCAGCATCTCCAGCTCCGCGCCGGCATCCGACACAGCTTTCTCGATTTTTCGGCCTTCGGCTGCTTTGGCGACCTTCTCGACGGCGGCACGCTGCTCCTCCGCCTGCTTTCGATAGGGATCCAAGGACTCGGGGCGCAGCAGGAACTGGACGCAGGTTCCGGAAAGTTGGACCAGCTGCTCGGCAACAGATTTTTCAAGGGCCTCGATGGACGGGATCGAGATGTAGCGAACTTCCTTGAGCGTGATGAGTTCTCCGCGCAGTTGCCGAAGCGCCGAGAGGCTGCGCACGAACTCGTTGAGCGTGCGGAACGAACCGCGCCGAATGTCCTGAAAACAATCCTGAGAGCGTTTCGTCGCATCCTTGAGACGATCGGCCGCCTCGCGCTGCAATCGGCGGACTTTGTCAAACTCCGCCACCGCCTTGTCGGCGATCTCGGCAGTCTTCAATAACGCCTCATTGAGGCCGGAGCCCTCGGCGTGGTTGAGCCAGGCGTATGTGTCCAGAATGCTTCGGCAGCGCTTGACCAGGTCGTCGTAGAGCGCGGCGTAGGGACTTTCCTTGCGGACCAACGTCAGCACCTCGTTGCACTCGGCGAGGCATCGGACCACCTCCTTGTTTCCGACCTGGTAGAGAAAGGCGTCCCGATTGCCGGGAGGTTCGAAGCCCGGTTTATGGAAAGGGGTTTGGCGGAGCTGGACGGTGTGGTGTTTTTGCGGCTCGCGATCGGCGCGGAAAAGCACCAGATTTCCATTGGGGAAAAGCGAGTAGCCGTTGCAGGTGATTCGCTCCTCGACGCGCTGCTGGATGAGCCGGTAGGGGAAGAGCGCGTACGATCCCGAGTTCCGTTCGAAGAACACGAAAAGCGAGTCCTCTCCATTTGGCGCATGGATGACGCGCTCGAATACCAGCGATGGCTCATCGATGGCGAACTGCTTGAGTTCCCCGGTGGCCAGATAGTAGCCATCAGGGAAGATCAGCCCATGACCCTCCGGTAGGAACACGCAGGACTGGCCTATGGAATCGACGCGGACAGCCTGCTCAGTCTTCTCGTTAAAAATGAAGAACCGTGCGGTGTTCTCCTTGTAGGGGCGGACTTTGAGGAGGATCAGGTGATCGACGATCGCGTAGGCGATCTCGGCGTCATCCAGCTTCTGGTGCTTGTCGTCAACCGGCTCCGAGTAGATGCCTTCGCCGCTGACGGTGCTATCCTCGATCTTGATGGTCAGGTCGCCCCCGATGCACTCGACGAACACCCGGTCCTCGATGGACACATGCGGATGGTTCCCGTAGCGGAACGAGTTGCGGTCCGGTAGCAGCCACTTGAACTCGTGCGGAGGGGGGAAGCCGATCCGGCGAAACTCGGCCTCGGCTCGGCCGTCCAGGTAACGCGGCGCACCGTCGTTGTATTCCCATTTGAACGCCGCAATGTCGTCGATGCCAGGGCCGGTGGAAAAGATGAGATAGAGCCTGCCTTCGACCAGCGAGAACTTCTGAAATGAACTTTTCTCGTAGACGTTGTAGAGCCGCTTGAAATCGACCAGGAAATTCTTATCGCGCAGTACGTCCAGCGGCGATTCTTTCCAGGCGCCGGTTTCGCTGTCATGCTCATAGATGGCGAACACGTCGGACAGGTCCATCTCTCGCTTGAGTCCGAACTGAACATTGAACCCGAACAGGAAGCGTTTTTCCCCCAGCTGGACCATGTCCTTCGGCAGGCAGTTATGAGCCGTGACGATGCGGTCAGCCCGCAGGAGCTTAAACTCGATGGATCCGAAGACCTCCTGGCGGCGTTCATCCAGGGCGGTCATCCGCTCGCGGAGACGTGCTCCTTCGGCCTGGAGCCTGGTTCGGATCAGGTCGTAAGTGGCTCCCGCCAATGAGGCGTTGGAGGCGGCCGCCCCTGATGGTGGGGGCGGAGCGCCTTCCCGGGTATCAGGAGAGGAGCCTGGTGGAGCCTCGGCCATGTTGACAGGCGTTAGCTCGGTTCACCCATGACTTGACTCGCGGGAGCGGAAGCGATCCCGGCTTCTTTCGCGGCGTTCAAGCTGGATTTCAGCACCGACTTCAAGTCGGCGTCCTGGGTTGAAGCGAGCATCCTTCCGAGCAGCGCCGAGAGCGTGAGATTTTTCAGATCCTCGGTCTTGATCCCGAAATCCTGCACCCAGCGCCGGAGCTGCGCCTTGAAGTGTTCGGCGTCGCCGTTAAAGAACGTGTTTTTGATCTCGGTCAGCGTGTTGCTGTTGTGGACCAGCCGGTCCACCGCCTTGCCGTTGCCGACGGCGCGAACCACCTTCTCAAAGAAGTCATTCTCCCCGCCCACGATGTCGATTTTGGCGCTCTTGAGAGCCTCGCCGACCAGAGTGGAGTGAGCCTGGGCGATCTCCCGCTGAGTGGTGAGGGCGGCCAGTTCGATGTCCCGTTCCTTGGCGAGTCGGAGCCGGAACTCCTCGTGTTGTTGACCGGCTTCATGGAGGAGCTTCATGGCCTTGGCTTTCTCCTCAATGCCCTTGGCCTCGGCTCGCATCTTGGCCTCGATTCCGGTGGCGGTGGCGTTTTCCCGGTTCCGCGTGCCATCCGCTTCGGCCGCCGCCTGCGTTTGGGTGACCTCCGCGCTGACATCACCCTTGGCCTTGGTGACCTCGGCCTCGGCCAGGCCGATTTCGCGGAGGGCGACCGCCTCGGATTTGCGAGCGCCGGCTCGCGCCGTGATCACTCGGGCCTCCGCCAGTCCTTTCGCGGCTTCTTGCGCCGCGACCCCCTCGGCGTTCTGTTCCATGGCTTGGCGGTGCTTCTCGGACGACTTGGCCTCGGCATCCGCCATGGTCAGCATGCGCTCGGCGTCCCGCAGGGCGGCCTCGCGCGCCCCCTCGGCGGCCATGACCAGCTTGATCTTTTCGGCTTCCGCCAAGTTGCGTCCCGCCTCCCGCTGAGCTTCCGAGGCAACCACCTTCTCGACCTGGTCTTTCTTGGCTATCATCTCCGCCTCGATGAGGGTGACCTCCCGAACCCGCTCGGCGGTCATCCGAGCCTCGATGTTGGTCTTTTCCTCCTGCTGCTGGACAACCGCCTTTTGCTCGGCGACGACCACGGCGCGCTTGCGTTCCACATCGACTGCCGCCTCTGCGATCTTGATCTCCTTATCCATCTCCGAAAGCGACACCGAGCGCTCTCGACGAACTCGCGCTTCCTCACCCTCTTGGATGGATTCCTGCTCGAGCCGTTGTTTCTCCTTCTTCACGGTAAACTCACGTTCCTGCACGGAGCGGTTCATGTCCTCGGTGCGGAGCCGGATTGCCTCATCTGCCTCCAGCCGCTTGCGCTCCACCTCCATTCTGCGGCCCTCGATGACCTTTCGCGCTTCGGCCTCTTCGTTGGCCTTGATTTCCGTGATTGCGCGGGTCTGCTTGGCCGTATCTTCCTCGTTGCGGCGCTTCTGTTCGCGCTTGGCGATGTCGGCGTCCGCATTCTCGCGTTCGATCTGCACCGCTGCGCGCTGCGAGAATTCGTTGGCGACGACCCTTTCCCGTTGGGTGATTTCGGTAATTTTCTTGATGCCCTCGGAGTCGAGCACATTGCTGGGATCGTGTTGGTCCAGCGGAGTCTGCTCCAGATAGTCGATCGCGACATCCTGCAGGATGAAGCCATCCAGATCCTTGCCGATGGTGTTCTGAATCTGGTCGCGGAATTTGATTCGTTCGGTAAACAGCTCATGGAACTGCATCTGCTTGCCGGCGGTTTTGAGGGCTTCGGAGAACTTGGCCTCGAAGAGCTCGCGCAGCTGGTTGACATCCGACACGCGCTCCGGGGTGAGCATCTGAGCCACCTTGCGAACGCTTTCCTCGGTGGCTTCCACGCGGATGTAAAAGGCGACCGAGATGTCGGCCCGGATGTTGTCCTTGCAGACCAGGCCATCTTTTCCCTTGCGGGAGATCTCCAGCTTTTTCACGGAGATATCCACCACGTGGTAGCTTTGCAGCACGGGCAGGCGGATCAGATAGTCGAAGGCCACCTTGATGCCGCCGAAGCCGGTGGCGACGCCGGCGCGGCCTGGCTGGATCTTGCGGATGCACAGCGCCACGATGGTGAGGATGGCGGCGAGAACGACGAAGATGGGGATGAGAAGGATGGGTGACATGGTTCTCAGTAAAGTTGGCTCATCACAGGAGCAGGTGCGAATATCTGTTGTTAACCTCGAATGTGAGAGGTGTGATTACCAGATGGGGCTGGGAGAGCCAACACTATTTGTGCGGGCTAGCAGGCGGCAGGCTGCTAGGGGATGACCTGGTTGATCTGATTGAAATACCCCAGCCAGAACTGGATGACCTGCCACGCGATGGTGATGATCACTACCCCAAAGATGATGCCTCCGCCGAGCACAACCGCCAGGTGGGACTGGCGGGCTCCCTGGTCTTCATAATACTTGTGCATGCGCACCAGGGTTTCATCGATCTTACCGCTCAGTTCGGCGGAATGATACTGCTGGAGGAACTCAGTAGGGAAGATGCCGGCTTGATCCAGCATTTGCGACGGCGGCACGCCTGACTCCAGCTGCGAGCGGAAATCGCGCGAGGCGTTCTGAAGGCGGAAGGACCCGCTGGCCACGGCGGAAAGCTCGAAGGCGTGGATGGTTTCCACGCCGGCATTAATCAGAGCCTCCAGCGCGAGGCAGAAGCGGGAGAGGGCCATGCTGCGGCGGGACGAGCCGACGACCGGAGTTAGGTCGAGCACCCGGTCGAGCAGTCGGCGAACGAACTCACTGCGGTCGCTTTGAGAGTAGTAGGCGATGGCTCCGGCGGTGAGGTAGATCGGGCCGAGGATGAGAATCTTGGTCAGTAGGAAATATCCGATGGCTCCCTGCGTCACAAGGTTTTGGAGCGCGCCGATCGGAAAGACCAAGGCGGCGATGTGGACGAGGAAGATAGGGTAGGCGAGGGAAGCCAGCACGCGACGGAGAAGCCGTGCGCGGTCATCGTAGTAGCCGGCGAGCTTGAGAAAACACGCAGGCAACCGGCCGCTTTGCTCTCCGGCACCCAGCAAGGCAATGTCGAAGGCGGGCATCCACCGGCCCTGGGCTAACAAGGCCTCGCCGAAGCTGGAGCCTTGATGGATCGATTCGATTACGCGGGTAAGAGCCCGCTTCATCTGGCCGGATTGGGCGTGCTTAAGGGCAGTCTCCAACGCCAGCTGCAGCGTCAGTCCTACCTCTGTCATCTGACCGAGCTGACGGTAAAAGTCGGCTTTTTGGACCAGCTGTCGAGGCGTGAGGATCATGGCCTCGGAATGCGTTGCGGAGCAGCGTTACACCTGGGCAGGCCAACTCTGCTCCGCAAACGAGCGAGAGCTAGACCGCGACCTTGTCGATCGCGTCTTTGAATTTCTTCTTGGGGCCGCTGCCCACAATCTGGCCGGCAATCTGGCCATCGCGGAAGAGCAACACGGTCGGAATGGACTGAATGTTGTATTGAACGGCCAAGTCTTGGTCGTTATCGATGTTGACCTTGCCGAACTTCACTCGGCCGGCGTAGTCCCCGGCAAGTTCATCGATCGTTGGGGCGAGCATCTTGCACGGTCCGCACCACTCGGCCCAAAAATCTACAAAAACCGGGGTGCTCGAGCTCAAAACCTCTTGTTTAAAATTGGCGGAGGTGAAAGTCAGTACGTTGGCTGCGGCCATAAATTCAGGTCTTAGTTTGGTAGATCAAGTTCGGACTCGGTCAACTTTGGACTCGGTCAACTTTTGGTCAAAATATAGTCAAAATTCTGTCAGCGCCATCCCTAGATGGGAGCCAACTCGGCCTGAAGTGATCCGCACTCTCATCAGATCGCCGACGTTTGAGCTAACTGGTTCAGCAAGAAAATGCTTACCACGGCCGCGATCGCAGCGACGGCTGCGGCAATCCCGAGCACGAGATCAATGGTGGCGAGGCGGCCGCTTGGCGCAGCGGCGGGTCTTGGTGCCGGAGCCTGTTTGGCAGGGGTCGCCGGAGAGGGAGCCGCGGTCTGGTGACCGGCGGGCTTGGCCAAAGTGGAGCTGGGTGCACCGGTCGAGGGGGGCACGGGAGCCGCCGGCGCTGCCGATCTCACAGCGGGGGCTGGGGCAGCTGCCACCGGAGCCGGCGCTGCTTGAGTGGCCGCGGTCGGAGGAGGAGGGCCTCCCGCCGGAATCGAGGGCAACTTAATGGTCGAGGCAGCCGCCTTGGGGGGCGGAGTCGGAAGAGGAATGCGGACGGTTTCCTTTTTGGGTTGAACCTTCGCTGCTTCCGCCGGTGTGGGCGGAACGGCACCTGGATTAGGAGTGTTCTCGGACATAAAACGTTTCCTGCGTGAAACTAGGGTTGGTTCGGATCGGTGTCAAACCTCAACTCAAGGAATACATCATCTTTGGGACTCAGGGCCAATCCGTTCCATCAAAAAGGCCGCTAATTCACCCTGACTCAGCCGGCCCAGGTGACTTGGTCAGCCAGCCTGGTTCCAACAGCACCGCAAGACGACTCTCGAGCCTAAGCTCGCGGACATAACCGAGCGGGCTATCAACCGCGGTATCGCCGCTCGCCGCGATCTCCCCGATCGCCACGGTCTCCGCGATCCCCGCCGCCCCGGTCACCACCGCGACCGCCGCGATCTGGGCGGTCTCCACCGCCGCCGCGTCCGCCCCGGTCACCGCCGCCGCGGAAGCCACCGCCACCCCCGCCGCCGGGAGGACGTTCTTCGCGTGGTCGAGCCACGTTGACGGTCAGAACCCGGCCTTGGAACTCCTTCTGGTGAAACATCTCCACGGCCTTGTTCGCGTCTTCGGCCGAGCCGAATTCGATGAATGCAAACCCGCGAGAGCGCCCGGTGAGCTTGTCCATCACGACGTTAACGGAAGTCACAACCCCTGCGGCGGCGAAGTAATCCTGGAGGTCGTTGTCCGTTGTCTGGTACGAGAGATTGCCGACAAACAGTCTCGATTCGTTCATAACCCATCTGAAACGCCCAAAAACCGGTGGGAGATTCTGCCCTGGCAGGAATTCTGTTTGCCCATCATTTGACTGGAGTCCGGACAAGCTGTCACCGTGACACCGACACCGCACGTTTTTGAACCAACCCGGGCAAGCTGCGGTAAATTCGGACGGTCGTCAATCTGAGATTCACACTCGAGTTTTTCGGCGGCCCACGGTAGTTTCCGACCGTATGTCGCCACTCTCGAACCGCCTGATCTTCCTCAGCGCTGCCCTGGCATTTTCAATGTGTGTATCGACCAGTGCCGCCCCTTCTGAACTGGAATCCACTTTTTTGAGCCAGACTCGGCAGCTGCTTTTCGAGGGCCGAAGAAGTGGCGAAGGATACTTCTCTCCCGACGGCACCCAGCTGGTTTTTCAGAGTGAGCGGGAGCCCGCCAATCCATTTTATCAGATCTACGTGCTGGATCTCCGGAGCGGTGACACTCATCGGGTTTCTCCCGGCGTGGGTAAAACCACCTGCGCTTTCTTTCGTCCCGGCACCGACCAGGTGCTCTTCGCCTCCACGCACGCCGATCCCGACGCGGTCAAGAAGCAGCAGGAGGAACTCGAGTTTCGGGCCAGCGGCAAGACCCGTCGTTATTCGTGGGATTACGATGCTCAGATGGACATATACCTGGCGGATCGCCAGGGCGGGGGACTGCGCCGGCTGACGGACTCTCAGGGCTACGATGCCGAAGGCGCGGTTTCACCCGATGGACAATGGGTGGTGTTTTGCTCCTTGCGCGACGCTTATCCCGCCGACCGACTGTCGGCCGAGGATCGCCAGCGTCTGGCGCAGGACCCGTCCTGGTTTGGTGAAATCTACCTCATGAGGATCGATGGATCCGAGGTGAGGCGGCTCACCCGCCAGCCCGGGTATGACGGTGGGCCGTTTTTCTCCCCCGACGGACAACGCATCATCTGGCGTCGATTCGATTCCACGGGGGTGAACGCTGATGTTTTTACGATGAAGTTGGACGGCACGGACGTGCGGCGGTTGACCGATTTTGGAGCGATGTCCTGGGCTCCGTATTTTCATCCCTCGGGTCGCTACGCGATCTTTACTGCCAACAAGCTCGGCTTTGAGAACTTTGAGCTCTTCCTCGTGGACAGCGAGGGCGAGCGCGAACCCGTGCGGGTGACATTCTCGGAGGGCTTTGACGGGCTGCCCGTTTTCTCTCCCAATGGCCGCCAGCTGTGTTGGACCTCCAATCGGACGCCCGAAAAGCAGTCTCAGCTTTTCCTTGCCCAGTGGAATCACGATGCCGCTTTGGAAGCGCTCGCTAAGGCCCCGCGGCGCCATTCCCCAACGGGAACCTCCCCAGCCGCCGGCCTGGGTGCGGCTCATGTTCATCCTCCCGAAGCGAAGTTGGCGGGCGACCGTGAGCTGAGCCCGGAGATCCGCCTGTCCGATCTCCGGCAACATGTGGACTTCCTGGCGTCCGATCGTTTGGCGGGCCGCTTGACCGGATCCGAAGGCGCGAGGTTGGCCGCCGACTATCTGAGCCGCTTGCTCCAAAAGGCTTCCTTGACTGGGACCGACGGCGGCACCAACTGCTTTCAGCCCTTCGAATTCACCGCCAGCAGTCAGGTGGTCACCGGTGAGACACGGATGACCTGGACGAGTTCTGAGGGGGCCCAGCGGACCTACGCGGTGGAACAGGACTTTAGGCCGCTGAGTTTCACGGCCAACGGCGCGGTGGAAGGAGAGGTGGTGTTCGCTGGATATGGGTTGGTGGTGCCTGGTAAGCCAGGGGTGGGGTATGATTCCTATGCGGGCTTGGACGTGTCGAATAAGGTGGTTTTGGTGCTGAGGTATGTGCCTGAGGAGGTGGAGCCCAAGCGCCGCCAGGAGCTGAACCGTTACGCAGGTCTGCGCTACAAGGCGATGATGGCACGGGAGCACGGAGCCCGCGCTTTGCTGGTGGTCAGCGGTCCCAATTCGCCTCATCCGGAAGATCTGATCTCGCTGTCCTCCGATGGCAGCCTCTCGGGCTCCGGCATTGTGGCCATGTCCGTCAAGGCATCGGTCGTGGCGCCTTGGTTTGCTGCCGAGGGCAAGGACTTGAAGGAACTGCAAACCGGTTTCGATACCGAAAATCCTCATGCCGAGGGCGGTTTCCGGCTTTCGAAGGCCAAGCTATCCCTGGCCGCCGCGGTTCGACAGATCAAGCAGACGGACCGAAATGTCGTGGCGATCCTGCCTCCCAGCACCGGAGTGTCGGAGTATGTAATGGTGGGAGCCCACTATGATCATCTAGGCCATGGGGATGGCAACTCACTCCACCACAAAGGCGAGGAGAACCAGATTCATTCGGGTGCCGACGACAATGCCTCGGGCGTTGCCGCAGTGCTGGAGTTGGCTTCATCGATTGCCGCGGCCACAGCGGCCCGGGCCGGCGAGCCTCGACGTGGTCTCATGGTGGCATTCTGGTCGGGTGAGGAAATGGGACTGCTCGGCAGTTCCTATTTCGCGGAGCATCCGCCTCTCGGGTTGAGAAACATCGCTGCCTACGTCAATTTTGACATGGTCGGAAGGCTTCGGGAGAACCGATTGAGTTTACAGGGCATCGGGTCCTCCACCGGATGGCGACGTTTGATCGAAAAACGAAACGTGGCCGCGGGATTCAATCTCAATCTTCAGGAGGACCCGTATCTACCTACCGATGTGACGGCGTTTTACCCCAAGGGCATTCCGGTGCTCAACTTCTTCACTGGCAGCCATGAGGACTACCATCGACCCACCGACAAGCCGGAAACCTTGAACTACGAGGGTTTGGAACGCATCACTCAGTTTGCCTCGCGGTTGGTGAAGGACCTCCTGCAGCCTGGAGAAACGATCGGTTATGTGAAGGTCGCGCGGGCCGCCACCGAGGGTGGAAGCCGGGACAATCTGCGGGCCTACCTGGGGACCATCCCTGACTATGCGACCGAGGTCAGCGGAGTGAAGTTAAGCGGCGTGCGTGGCGGAAGCCCGGCTGACAAAGCTGGTTTGAAGGGGGGAGACGTCATCACGCAGTTTGCGGGACAAAAAATCGCCAATATCTACGACTACACCTACGCGCTCGACGCCGTTAAGATCGGCCAGCCGGTGGTGGTGGTCGTGCAGCGGGGGGCCGAAAGCCTGACGCTGACGGTGACTCCGGAAGCCCGCAAGTGATGCGGCTCAATATCCCCGTTCGGCTCGGCGCTTATTGGTAGCGCCGGCCACGCGCGGCACCCGCACCGTTGCTCCCTCGGGCAGCTGAAACTTAACCTCGTCCCAGTTGCTGAGCCGTGTCCGTCGGGAAATCATCCCGTTACCCCATACTTTGGTGCCGTCATTCATCACCATCAGGCGCCCCGGAGCCAGCGCGAGTTTGGAACCATCCTTGAAAAGCGTCACCGCCCCGTTCTGGAACTGGATGGTATCCCACGCGGCAAGTTCCTCACCATCTGCCCGGAGGACTTGACCGTCCTGCAGGATGGAAAGGTATCCGTTGGGCATGAGCATGCGGCCATACTCTTTCACGATAATCCCATTGGGGAGGCGCAGGCCCGGAGCTTGCACGGTCTGTTTGCCTCCTGACACCTTAACCAACTTTCCGGCCTGCTGAATATAGTGATCCTCAAGGTAGGACATGGTGCCGTCGTCCAGGAGGATCGAGCCGTCGTGGAAGAGGATCTGACCTTCGGTCAGACGCCAGAGTGCGGACGTGGCCCGGAGCACCTCTCCGTCGGGTTTGATCTCGTAGTCGGCCCCGAAGCGTAGGGGTCCTGAAATCGACGTTTTAACCCCGTTGTCCCAGCGAAACAACGCTCCCCCTTGAACGAAAACTCCGCTGATCTTGGGAAAGTCCATGACCGCCGGAAACTGCGGTATCTCCAGAGACGACGGTGAGACTGGCTTTTCGTCCAGGGCACTCACGGGGGCAGGCAGGGAGAGCCAGAATGAGGCTGAGAGGGTCAGCAGGGACAAACATCTTAGGGTCTTCATACAACGGGACTCATGGACCAGCCACTCAAGCCGAACGCTCAACTAAACGTCCGGAGTGATCGTGGGCCAGGATATAACGGATTGAGTCATTAATCGCTCAAGTTCGAAGAATCCGCAAGTCTGGGGGGAAGTCCTGAGAAAAGAAGAGCGCGGGCGGACCGGGACTAGGGGTTGGGGTGGAGAGGGGGGGCCCCTAGTCAGGTCCGCCTCGCGCGAGGCGGGAATGCGGGAGAGTTCAGGTCAGCAAGCCTGGGGTGGAGAGGGGGGGGGGCGGACCGACTGATCCTCTCCCGCAAATTGGTTTCTCGGTTGTGTGTCCGAAGCGCCCTGTCACAGGCCTGCTCTCGTAACCACACCTAGAAGATTTTGAATCCGTGTCGGTTTTGGTTCACGTTCGCTGCCCGCAAACCACCGAAGTTCCTGATTCTCTGATTCCGTTTGACTCCTGCGAGTCTACCTAATTAATCGGTCCTCTTTTGGAATAGTTAAGGAGAAGTTTAGACTATTCTTATGAATTCATTAAAAAAGGCAGATCCTTTCGGATCTGCCTTTTTATCAAATAGATGGGTTTCTTTGGTAAGCGTGGATTACGCTTTGGCTTCGGGCTTTTTGCCTTCAGCGGGCTTGCGGCCGCGCTTTTCAGTGCGGCGATCTCCGCCCGCTTCTCCCTGCTTGTCCTTACCAGCAGCGTCTTCGGTTGTCGCGGCCGGCGGAGGTGTGAGGCTTTGGACTTTCACTTTGAGAGTGGTTTTGACCTCAGCGTGGAGCTTCAGTTCGACCTCATGATCACCCAAACTGCGGATGGGTTCTGCGAGGTGGATCTTTTTCTTATCGAGGGCGATATCGAACTGGTTTTTGAGTTGGTCGGCGATGGTGCCCGCCGTAACGGATCCGAACATCTTTCCGTCATCCCCGGTTTTCACACTGAGGACAGCGGTGAGCTTGGATAGGCTCTTGGCCAATTCCGTCATCGCATTGAACTCGTGGGCTTCGCGTTCCGCGCGCCGTTGGCGGAGAACTTCGAGCCGGCGCTTGTTGGCCGACGTCACCGGGATCGCGAGCCGGTTGGGAAGCAGGAAATTGCGTGCGTAACCGGATGCGACTTTCACTTGATCGGATTCCGCTCCGAGGCCGATTACATTTTCAACCAGGATCACTTCAACTTTTGCCATAAGAGTCTTTCTTTAATAAATTCGGGGGCCTGGAAGCCAGGCCGTTTACCAGGCCATTTCTCAATCAGGGATCAACACGGGATCAAAAGGGAACATCATCCTCCTCGGAAGGAGGTTGGTCGGCATCACCCATCGGGGCGCTGGCGACCGGGGCGGCTGCGGCCGGCGCTGTGGATCTCGGCCGGGCCATCTCACGGGGCATATCGCCGGCACCACCACCAGGGGCACCTCCCCCTTCAGAACCGCGGTTGCTGTCCAGGAAGCTAAAGCTTTCGAGAATCACCTTCAGCTTGCTTTGCTTCTGGTGAGTCGTCTTGTCTTCCCATTGGTCCAGCTTCAAACGTCCTTCCACGAGCAGCGGACGGCCCTTGCGCACATACTGGGCGATGACCTCCGCTTGACGCCCGAAGACATCCACGTCCACGAAGGTCACCTCTTCGCGGGTTTCGCCGGTCTCCGCCTTCCAACTGCGGTTGATGGCCATTCCGATCCGCGCCGTCGCGGTGCCCTTCGGAGTGTAGCGAAGCTCAGGGTCCCGGGTCAGGTTCCCTGCGATAATCACTTTGTTGAAATTGGCCATGGGTGGGGAAGGGGATGCCTCGCGTTCGGCTACTTAACAGGGGCTGGCACCTGAGGTGTCACCGGTGTAGGTCCCGCGTGAGTGAAGAGAACTCGAAAAACCTCTTCGTTGAGCGAGAAGCGCGATTGCAGCTGGGAAACGATCGCCGGCTTGCCCTCGAAAATGATGTTCACATAGAAACCCGAGGTGAACTTGTTGATGGCCACGCGGGAGAAGTTCTTCTTGTCCATCTTCTGGACAGTTTCCACTTTTCCACCCGCCTGGGTGATCTCCGCAGAGATCTTGTCGATGGCTTCCTTGATGCCTTCTTCTTTGCCAGCTGTGTTCAGGATGAACAGACCTTCGTACTTTTTCACTCTATTGCCTTTTTTTCATGCGGGGCCCACGGCCCCATTAAATTGACTCATCGCTTTGCCGATGCCTTCGGAGACCCAGCACTGCAGCTGCCGACAGCATCGATCCTGCACTTGCCCCAATACCGACTCTTCATTGGCACCGAATTTACCCAACACGTGGTTGGCGATGTCACGGCGCCCGTCCGCTGTCCGGCCGATTCCCACCCTCAACCGGGCGTAATCTCGGGTTCCGAGGTGGCTTTCGATCGAATCCAGCCCGTGATGACCGCCGCTGCTGCCACTGGGTCGCAGGCGAATTTGCCCCAAAGCCAGATCTGCATCGTCCACCACCGCGATAAACCGATCCAAAGGGATGCGAAAGTAGCTGATGAGCTTGCCTACCGCTTCCCCGCTCACATTCATATACGTGAGCGGCTCACACAAGAGCACCGCCCGGGCATCGAGATTAACTCGCGCCACCCGGGCAGTAAATCGTTTCTCAGCAATCCATGAACCGCGGAATTGCTCGCAAAACTTTTCAACCACAAGAAACCCGGCGTTGTGACGGGTTCGTTCGTAGTCCCGGCCTGGATTCCCAAGGCCGGCGATAAGGTAGAGCTCGTCCACCTCGATTCTCGGTTAATCCGAGTCGAAAGCCGGGGCCGATTACTTCTTCTTGTCGGCGGGCTTTTTGTCCCCGCCCTTGTCGGCAGCCTTGTCTCCCGCTTTCGCAGCAGCACCGCCTTCGGCTCCATCTTCCTTCTTTTCCTTGATCATCTCGACTTCGCCGGTTCCGCCGGCCGCAGCTGCGGCTTCGGCTTCCTGAGCTTCGGTCACTGGCGCGGCCACCGCGAACACGGGCAGCTTCTTGTCGCCCAGCAGCTCTACGCCCGCCGGAGCTGTGATCTCGCCGATGTGGACGGACTTGCCGACCTCGAGGGCGCTGACATCCACGTGGATCACTTCGGGAAGATCCTTCGGGAGGGCGCGAACCTTGAGGCGGTGGAGCACATGCTCCAACGTTCCGCCGCCGTTCTTGACGCCCGTGGCCTCACCCGTCGCCTCCACAGGCACGGTGATCGTCACCTTCTCGTTTTCGGCGACTTCATGAAAATCAACGTGGAGCACTTCCCCGTTGATGGGGTGATGCTGCACCTCCTGGACCAGAGCGAGCCGTTTGGGCCGCGCCGTGTCTTGAGCGACAGCGAGGTCAACCAGAACGTTCTCAGAGATCGAGTGGTGGATCACCGTCTCGATTTCCTTGGTGTTCAATTCCAGGTTCTGCGGTTGTCCGATCCGACCGTAAATTACGGCAGGAACTCGGCCATTTTCGCGAAGTTTCTTGACCCCGCTGCGGCGTGCTGCCGTGCGCGGATATGCGTTAAGCGGAACAGATTTCATCGTGCGTTTCCAATTTAGAGCGCCAGCATCAGCTGGTTCGCCCACCCTTAAACTCAAACAGCGAGGTCACTGACGAATTGCTGTTAATTCGTTTGATTGCCTCGCCTAACAGTCCAGCAACCGATAACGTGGTGATCTTAACCCCGTCTATCGGAGGGCGAGAGACGGTATCAGTCGTTATCAGTTCGTCAATCTTTGATTTTCGTAACCGTTCAATTCCCAGGTCGCCCAGCAGCGCATGGGTGACACAAGCGCGGATTTCCTTGGCTCCACTCTTGCGCAAAAGTTCGGTGGCACTGGAGAGGGTGCCGGCGGTTTCGGTCAAATCATCAACCATGAGAACGTTCTTGCCCGCCACGTCGCCGATAATGGCCGTGGATTCCACTTCATGCGGGTTTTTTCGGCGCTTGGCAACGATAGCTAGCTCGGCCTCAAGGGCTTGTGAGTAAGCATAGGCCATCTTCAGTCCCCCGACATCCGGGCTCACTACCACTAAGTCCTTAAGATTCTGGGTCTTGAGATACTCGTAAATCACCGGCGCGGCATACAGGTGGTCAACCGGGATATCGAAAAAGCCTTGGATCTGTTGGGCATGAAGATCCATGGCCAGGACGCGGTGTGTCCCGGCCGCCACCATCAGGTTGGCGACGAGTTTCGCTGTAATCGGCACTCGCGGCTGGTCTTTCCGGTCCTGCCGGGCATAGCCATAAAACGGCACCACGGCGGTGATTCGTGAGGCGCTGGCACGACGGAGCGCATCAATCATGATGAACATCTCCATGAGATGGTGATTCGTGGGCGGGCTGGTCGATTGCACCACGAACACATCTTCGCCACGCACGTTCTCTTCGATCTTCACGAACGTCTCCCCATCGGGGAAAGTGTTGACCGTGGATCGGCCGAGTTCGACCCCAATGGACGCCGCGATCGCGCGGGCCAAAGGCAGATTCGAGTTACCGCTAAAGACTTTCACGATTGATCGAGTACCGATTTGTTTGTTGCCCGGTGCTGCCGGGGGCAGAAAGAGCGGCGAATCTAACAACGAAACAAGTCGCTGCAAGGCCAAACTGAGAAAGTGTTGGGATTGATGTGGTTTCCTCGTCAATGACTCAGCCATCCGCTTTGAATTTCTTCCCTGCTCCCCAGTCCAAACTGTGCTTGATGAATAAACCTTTCGTTCGCCTCACGTTCGCGTCCCTGGCTTTGGCCGTCGGGATGCGCTTTCCTCTGGTCTGCGTGGCTGCCGATGCTCCGGCACCTGCGCCGTCTGGCCCCCAATCCGACGGGGCCTTCCGTAAAGTCATTTTGGATTCGGATCGCCCCCCCGCGGCGGGAGGAGAGGTCCAGGATACGATCATCGACCCGATGGAGCTGTCCGTGGCCAAGGACGGACGTGTGTTTTGGGTGGAGCGTGACGGGTTGGTCAAAATGTGGAAGCCGGCCAATCAGGAAACGGTGGTCATCGGAAAATTCGGAGTCTTCCGCGGCCTGGAGGATGGCTTGCTCGGCATGACGCTCGATCCGAATTTCTTGTCCAATGGCTGGGTTTATCTGAACCGATCGCTGCCCGAGCACACCAGCACCACGCCCGGAAGCAAAGCCGGCCTGATCCGGGTCTCGCGGTTCGTACTCCGGGGAGAGGCTCTTGATCCGGCTTCGGAAACGCCAATCATCGACGTCCCAACGCAGCGGGAGCAGTGCTGTCATGTGGGTGGCTCGCTCGCGTTCGACGCCAGCGGGAATCTGTACATGTCGATCGGGGATAATACCAATCCGTTCGAATCCGACGGCTTTGCGCCGGTGGATGAACGTCCCGGGCGGTCCCCTTGGGACGCTCAGAAGTCGGCATCGAACGCGAACGATCTGCGCGGCAAGATTGTTCGCATCACTCCGAAGGCGGAGGGTGGCTACACGATCCCTTCCGGGAATCTGTTCCCGCCCGGCACTCCCAAGACCCGGCCGGAAATCTACGTCATGGGATGTCGCAACCCATTTCGAATCCAGGTGGATCAGCGCACGGGCTATCTTTACTGGGGAGATGTCGGACCGGACGCGGGTGGTGCCAATGAATCGCGGGGACCGGCCGGTCACGATGAAGTGAATCAGGCCCGCGCGGCCGGATTCTTTGGCTGGCCTTATTTTGTCGGCGAGAACCGCAGCTATTGGCATTGGGACTTCGTCAAGAAAACCAACGATTTTCGATTCGAGGCCGCCAAACCCATCAACCGTTCTCCGAACAACACCGGGATCGAGGAGCTTCCTCCCGCCCAACCGGCTTGGATTTCCTATCCTCCGGGCCAATCGGCGAAGTTCCCGGTGCTGAACGCAGGGGGCGGGCGGACCGCGATGGCCGGGCCGGTCTATTACTTCGACAAGAATTTAAAATCGCCCCATAAGCTGCCCGAGGAATTTGATCGAACGCTCTTCATCTATGAGTGGTCGCGCAACTGGATCACGGCGGTGTATCTCGACGAGAAGGGGAACGTGGCCAAGGGGCCGGACGGCAAGCTTCGCATGGAGCGCTTTTGTCCCAAGATGAGTTTCAAGCGCCCGATGGATATGGAGCTGGGGGCCGACGGATGCCTGTACCTGATCGAATACGGCACCGCCTGGGGCAGCAACAAGGACACCCAGATCGTGCGCATCGAATACCACGCCGACGCTATCCACGCCAGCCGGTGAGCGGCCTAGGCTGCCTTCGCCCGCTCATCGCGGCCTGGATGGAGGTTGAGCAACGTCTGCTGAAGCAGTGCTCCCGACACGGGCAATGTAAGGGTTTCTGGCGCGCGGGCGGAAAGCCAGCTCGGAAGCAATGGCTGGGGTTCGCGGCTTAGCACAATCCAGTTGGGAGCAGCCAGGTTCGAAGCCCCTGCCACCAGCGGTTCCGATTCCGGGATCCATTCCTGATCCACAATCACCAGATCCGCTCGAGGGCCCCCCGAGGTCAGGATCGCCACCGCGTTGGCGGGGTCGCTGGCGGATCTGACAGTGAAACCGGCCTCCGACAAGACGGCGGTCGCCAAGGCTCGCCAGGATTCGGACGGGACTGCCAGCAGCACCGTTTCGGGGCCCTGTGTGGAGCGCTGCGGCTTGGACTCCGCTTCTTGCGACAGAGCCTGGAGCTGCTGGCATAACTGTCCGATTTGTTGCATGCAGTTGCGCCAGGAAGGTTGCGTGGGCGGGGCGGTTTGGGATGCGGACGGCTGGAGCAGGTGTTCCACCTCGCGTGCAAAGGAACAAGCCAGTTGACGTGCCTGCCCAGCGGCTTCCCGCGCTCGATCTGGAGAATTGGCCGCGGCCGGCTTTTCGCGGATGTTCAGCTGGACCGCCGGTTGTGAATCCCAGGGAAAGTAGCGGGCCGACACCGACACCGGGATCGGTTTACCCTCGGCACTCAGCAACTCTGTCTCCAACAGCAGCCGCTCTGATCCACCGGCAAACAGTTCGCCTAGCGGGTCGCTGAGACGGGTCGCTTCTCCAGGTGCCAGCAGCTGTATGAGTGTCTGGCTGGGCAGGGTTTTGGTCTCCGCCCCGGTGAGCAGCAGCTGCGCAGCACGGTTGGCCAACCGGACCTTGGCCTGCCAGTCGACAATGAGAATCGCGTCCGGAGCGAGATAGATGATCTGCTCGAACTTCTCCCGTTCCTGCGTCAGGAGGCGGTAGCGGTTCATGCGCGTGATCCCGCGAACCCGGACCGTCAATTCCTCGCGATCGAACGGTTTGGTCAAGAAATCGTCTGCTCCCGCGTCCAGGCCGCGCAGCCGTGAGGTCCGATCGTCGAGGGCGGTGATCATGACGATAGGAATCTCTGCCAGCTCCGGATAGCTGCGTATTTTGAGGCACGCTTCCCAGCCGTTCAACTCCGGCATCATCACGTCCAGAAGGATGAGGTCGGGCCGGACTTGGATGGCTTTCTCCACCGCGTCCGCTCCGTTCACTGCGAAGAAGAGCTCGTAACCCTGGGGTGACAGGAGGGCGCGGAGGAGTTCGCGATTGGGCGGCTCGTCGTCTGCAATTAAAACTTTGCTCGCGTTATTTGTCATACGCAACATTCATCTGAATTTCCACCGTGACCCCCGGGCCATCCTGGCGATTCTGCAGCCGGCAGGTGCCTCCCTGCTCTCGCATGATGGCGGCAACCGTCGAGAGACCCAGGCCCATTCCGGCCACTTCTCCGGTGGGCAACTTCTCGCTCTGGTAGTAGGGGATCCAGACCTTGCTTAAGCGGTCTGGCGGCAACGCCTGTCCATCGTCGGTCACCCGGAGCACCAGTCGCGACGAGTTCAAGGCCCGAAGCGACACCTCCAGCCGTGGGGTCTGCCGGGGATGGAACTTTTTGGCATTCTGAAAAAGCTCGGCGAGGGACAGTTCCAGCGCTGCCTGCGACAGGCAAACCTCCTTCTCTTCCAGCTCGGAGGGGATGTCGATGGTGACCTCCGCGACACTGGCTTGCTGGGCGACATGGCGGACGAGGTCTGGAACGTCACCGACCTTGAATTTCTCGCCCTGCCGTCCCAAGGACGGGGCTTCCAAAAATTGCAACACGTCTTCGACATGCTCCTGCAGTTGGCTCACGCACAGCTTTGAAATTTCCAGGAGCTCCCGCGATTCGGGTTTCTCCATGAGCGTCCCGTCGCTGGCGAGCAGGTCGAGTGACCCCACCAGCCCGACCAGTGGCGTGCGAAATTTGTGCGCCAGCTGGGTGTGGAATTTCCACAGGTCGCGCTGCAGGGTCATTTGGGTGCTGGCATCGGAAAGGCGGAGAAGAACGCCGTCCAGCTTGGTGGTGCCGGAAGGAAGTACGTCTACCTGCAGCCAGAAGGCATTGCCCTGGTCCGTTTCGGGCTGGACCACCCGGAAGGGTGCCGTGCGGTTCGGATCCAGCGCCGATTGCCATGGAACATTGGCGTGCTCGGGGTCGGAGGCAAAGACTGCCTGCAAGCATTCCAAAAAGCGCGGCTCCTGGCCCGCCGACTGTTCGGCCGGCAATCGTAGTATCCTCCGTGCCTCGGGATTGCCATAGACTACGAGTCCGGCCTCGTTGACCAGCACATAGCCATCGCGTGACAGTTCGGCAATCTTCTCAAACTTGTGGCGCTCTTCCTGGAAACGCCGAAAGCGATTCAACCGGGCGATGCTTCGGACCCGCATGCGCACTTCAAAACGATCCACCGGTTTGGTCAGCAGGTCATCGGCACCTGCCTCGATGGCTCGCGTCCGGCCGTCCCGATCATCCATGGCGGTGATCATGATGATGGGCATTTGACTGAGGGAAGGGTCGCGTCGGACGTGATGGCAGACCTCGAATCCGTCCATTTGCGGCATCATGACGTCGAGGAGCATGACATCGGGACGGATGGCACGGGCGCGCTCTAGCCCTTCGATCCCGTTGGATGCCATCTCGATCTGATAGCCCTCCGAGCGAAGGATACCTTGGAGCAGCCTTTGGTTGGCGGGCTCATCATCCACCACAAGTATGACAGCAGTAGTCTCCATCTCTTAGTCGTGTTCGCGTCGGTCGGTGTCCCATCAAAGGACATGCGGTTTGATCGGCTGGATCTCGCGCCGCTTGAGCCGACTTCTGTGGATTTACGGCTGCCGGGCCGTCGCAAAAGTCTTTCCGCAACCTTGTTTCGGGTCCGGTGTTCGGTAGGATGGTGCAAGTCATGGCTGACTGTTACGACTCGGACGCCACCCTGATGGTTCAAGTCAGGGAGGGGGATCGGGAGGCTTTTGAGGCGCTGGTAACCAAATACCGGCAGCCGGTCCTCAACTTCGTTGCCCGCACACTTCGGGACGAAGCGGAGGCGGAGGACATTGCGCAACAGACCTTTGTGCAGGTATGGAAATCGGCTGCTCGCTACGAGGCATCGGCCCGGTTCACCACTTGGCTGTTCACCATTGCGCGGAACCTGTGCTTGAACGAGATCCGCCGAAGGTCACGCCACCCCGCCGATTCTTTGGACACCTCCGACCGTCCTGGGGACGATCAACCGGCCCCCCAGTACGCGGACCCCAAAGCACCTTCGGCTCCGGATCATTTGAGTTCCGTGGAATTGGCCGACAAAGTGGAGGAGGCGATCCGCGACCTTCCGGAAACCCAGCGGACCGCCCTGCTATTGTGTCGGGAGGATGAACTGTCCTACGAGCAGATGGCACAGATTCTCGGGATCACCCTCTCCGCCACCAAATCTATCATTTTCCGGGGTCGTGAGACCCTGAAACAAAGGCTCAAGCCCTATTTGCGAACCGGGGATTGGAGGGTCAAATGAGGGGGCTCCCACTCATCCGTCGCAACTTTGGCTCCGGCCTGGTTTTTTATCGAGAGGTATCCGTATGAATGAACATGAACTCCAAGAACTGATGGAAGCGGCATGGCGTCGGCCGCTGACCCGTGCTGAGCGGGGGGAAATTGAGGGGTGGTGTTCCCAGCACCCGGACCGGCGGGCTGAGGTGGAGTTGGAACTGCAGGCGGCGCGGGGCGTGGTGAGCCTGCCGGATGTGCCGGTGCCCTCCCACTTCATGTCCCAGGTTTGGAGGGAGATCGATCGCCAAGAGGCGGCCTCGCGGCGTCCGGTGGCCGCCACGGCCTCTCTTCGGGACTGGCGTGCCTGGATTCCTCGGTTTGCGGTGGCAGCCCTCGTCTTGACGGTGGGTTTGTCTGGATGGCAACGGTATCAGACCCGTCAGCGTACTCAGGTGGCCGCGGAGGTGCAGCAGGTCTTTAAGGCGGCATCCATCCCGGACCCGGAGATGCTTCAGGAACTCGACACCTTGAAGTTATTGGTGGAGACCCCGAGCTCCGTGGATGTCGAGTTGCTAGCGGCCCTTCAATAGAACTCGTCTAAGTTATGTCTTTCCTTTCCTCATATTCTCGGTGGGCAGGTTGGTTGGTTCGGACTGCCGGAGTCTGTGCGCTCACGTCGACGTTGTCGGCTGCCGCGCCAGCGCTTCCGCCAGCGGTCGTGGATACCCGAACGGCTCAGCTGTCGGGGGCCTTACCCTTTCCCACCAACTCTCCAGTGCGCTTCTTTCGTGTCCTGCTGACTGCCTCGGCCGACGAGCAGGTCCGGCTTCTGGAAGCACGGCCGGCGGCGAGTCGCGCCGTGATCCAGCACAAGCTCCAGGAATATCGGTTGCTGTCCGACGCGGATCGTGAGGCCAAGCTGCGTGCTCTGGAGTTTCATCACCTCATGAATCTGTTGATGAATGCGCCTGTGGCGGTGAGAGCGGCCTGGTTGACCCAAGTTCCAGTGGAATATCGCCCGCTGTGCGAGGAGCGGCTTCGGCTCTGGAATCTGCTCCCGGTTGAAATTCAAAGGAGCGTGCGTGAGCGCGAGGCCACCTTCCGGTGGTTGACCCGCTACGAAAGCGCCAGCGAGGATCAGCGCAAGGATCTGCTCAACTCGGTTCCTCCCGCCGAGCGTACCAGCCGCGAGCAGGCGCTGGCCCATTGGAGGTCCATGAGCTCAGCCGAGCGCGAACAGGCCTGGCGTGGGGCTCGACAGATGTTCGAGATGAGTGTTCGGGATCAGCAACGGGTGGTAGCCGCGGTCGCGGAATCCAATCGTGTTCCGACCGCCCGGCTCGTCGAGGGGCTGCGCCAGCTCTCGCATCAGGAGCGTGAACAGTGCCTCGCGGGATGGCAGCGTTATGCCCAGCTGGAACCGGCTGAGCAGGCGCGGCTGCTGCAGGCGTGGGAACGCTGGAAAAAGATGTCGGAATCGGAGCGTGAGGTGTGGCGGAAGCTGTCGGCATCCGTGCCTAAGCCGCCGCCGCTCCCTCAGCCCCGTTCCGCTTCAGGGACGAAGACAGGGGCGTTGCCACAGCCCGGCCATGGGTATGCCGCGACGCGATGAGGCTTCGGGGAAAGAGTCAGTGAGGCCTGGTTTGGAGATCGGGTGGGAAGGTCGCGACATATGGTTGGAAATCAGTGTGAGAGCCTTCCTGCTGACTTCTGGACTCGCTGACTCGTTCCCGGGCCGGGCCACGGGTTCGGATTGAACTTCCAACGTTCTCTCCCTAGTTTGAATCCCACGTGCACAAAATCGCTCTTGAACTCGGCTCGTTCACCATTCACTGGTACGGAGTCTTCGTCGGACTCGGATGCCTGATGGGGCTCTGGACGGCGAGCCGTCGCGGTCTGCTCGATCGCTTCGCTCCGGACAAGGCCTATGATGTGGGGTTGTGGATCTTGCTCGGGGCCCTGATCGGAGCCAGGACCCTTTACGTCACCTCCTATTGGGAGGAAGAGTTCGCGTCCAAATCGTGGCTGGCGGTTCTCAACATCCGCCAAGGCGGGCTGGTGTTTTACGGCGGCTTTATCGGTTCGTGTTTGGCCGTGATCCTCTATTGCTGGCTGAAGCGGGAACCGTTGTGGAGGCTGGCGGATATGTTAGCCCCCAGCATCTCGCTGGGTAGCGCATTTGGTCGAATCGGCTGCCTCATGACCGGTTGTTGCTACGGCAAGGCGTGCTCGCTGCCCTGGGGGATTCATTTTCCATCCGATCACCCCACCTTCGGCACCTCCGTCCATCCCACTCAGATCTACGACTCGTTGATCAATCTCGCCGTCTATGGGGGACTGGAATACGCCTATCGACACAAGCGCTTCGATGGCCAGATTTTTGCCCTGTGGCTGATCCTGTATCCCATCGCTCGATCACTGACCGAGCTCTTTCGCGGGGACTATCCGCAGCGCTACATCGGAGGGATCCTCACCCCAGCGCAGCTTCTGAGCGTCGGAATTTTGGCGGTGGGGGTGGTGCTGTATCGGTTTCTCCCTCGTCGGCTCTCCCGAGTCGCGCCGCCGACCCCGGCCTCCGCCTCGCGTTGAACGATGGATCCACGTCATCCTAAGCCTGCTTCCAGGGCCGGATCGGAGCTGCCGGAAATTCTCTATCTGGCCGCCCCGACTGGCACCGGCAAGTCCGCCGTGGCACTCTGGCTTGCTGAGCGTTTGGGTGGAGAGATTGTTTCGGTGGACTCCATGCAGGTGTATCGGGGCCTGGATATCGGCACTGCCAAGCCGACTGCTGCGGAGCGCGAGCGCATCCGTCATCACTTGATCGATGTCGAGGACCTCTCGGGCTCGTTCGACGCCGCTCGGTTTCGCAAGCTTGCTGGCCAGGCGGTGGAAGAGATCCAGAGCCGGGGGCGGCTCCCGATTTTCTGCGGGGGCACCGGGCTTTATTTCAAAACGTGGTTTGAGGGGGTGAGTGAGGCTCCGGCATCGGACCCGGCGGTCCGGGAGGAACTCAACCGTACTCCGCTGGAAACCCTCCTGCTTGAGCTACAGCAGCGGGATCCGGTCGCCTATCAACGGATCGACCGCTGCAACCCGCGTCGGGTGGTCCGCGCGTTGGAGGTGATCCGCATCAGCGGCAAGCCGTTTTCAGAGCAGCAGGCCGCCTGGACGGACGCCTCGATGGCGCGCCCGCCCGTCCCTGGATTCTACTATCTAACCCGAGGGGCCGCCGATCTGCGCGCGCGCATTCACCAGCGTGTGCGGGCCATGATTCAGGCCGGGTGGGTGGAGGAGACGCGGCGAGCGTTGGCAGCGGGATTGGAGCGTAACCCGTTTGCCATGCAGGCGATCGGATATCACGAAATCGCCCAGCACCTGCGGGGCCTGCTTTCTCTGGAGCAGTGTTTGGAGCGCATCGAGATTCGTACGCGCCAGTACGCCAAGCGTCAGGGAACCTGGTTTCGCAAACATGCCGCCGCTCGTCCGATACCGGTTGAACCTGAGGCGACGGTCGAGCAGATTGGGCGTCGCGTGTTAGGGGACGAGTGAGGAGTGACGAGTGAGGAGCGAGGAGTGATGAGTCGAACGGCGCAGAGCGGAGCCACCCCGGGAACTCTGAGCGGATCGGCTTTTCTCCGCGGGAAAAATATCTAGCAGCCTGTCGCGGGGTTTCCTACGTCATTCTCTAACATAAATGAGGTTCAAAGCCGGACTCACGTCCGGTGGGGACGAGTCCGCGGGCACGCAGGCTTCTGGAGACGGTGGCATCACTGCGCGATGCTGGATATTTCTAACAGTTCCGGGGGTGCCAGCACCCCCGGCTATGATCTGTGAACCCTGCGGGTTCGGGCTCCCTACAGATCACTTGAGAGAACACCAGAGTGCTCCGTCCCTGAACAGGGGTTTCTACCGCCGTGATGCGGCGCGGAAGGCGATGCACTTGAGGTAGTGGGCCTCGGGGAAGCCGGCCGGGTGATCGGGAGGATGCTGGGCGTGATGGATTTCTTCGGCCTGGCCACCGGCGTCCACAATGCCCAGACGCGTCGCTTGGAAGAATTCTTCAGCCGTGACGTGGCCCGAGCAGGAGGCTGCGGCCAAAATGCCATGAGGACGCAACTGGTTCCATCCCAACCGAGCTAGTCGACGGTAGGCTTGAATGGCGCCTTGTCGTTCCAGTTCTCGCTTGGCTAACGATGGCGGATCCAAGATCACCAGATCGAAGTGGGACTTGGTGGACGACGCCAACCATTCAAATGCGTCGGCCTGGACTGCTTCGTGCGGACAATTCCGAATCTGAGGTTGCGAGGCGTTCAACTCGAAGTTTCGCGCAGCGGCCGCGAGCGCGTGGGCGCTGATATCCAGGTTGGTGACGCCGGTGGCGCCGCCGCGGGCGGCGTAGAGCGAAAAGCCGCCGCTGAAACTGAATGCGTTGAGCACTTTTCGTCCACGTGCGACGGTCTCCACCCAGCGACGATTCTCCCGTTGATCCAGAAAGAACCCGGTTTTCTGGCCTTTGATAACATCCGCCTCGAAGGCGATGCCCGTTTCCCGAAACGGGACGGGGCCCAGCAGGGCAGGGCCGTAGAGCAAGTCACCTTCCTTGAACCCGGCCTTCGAAGCCACCGCCTGAATGTTGCGGCTCGTGCGGAAGACCAGTCGTTCGGACGGCAGAACCTCCCGAATGAGGGGGATCAGGGTCGGAAGATGAGGAAGCCAGCTGGCGGTGTAGATCTTCATCACCAGCGTCTGATCATAGCGGTCGATGACCAGACCGGGCAGGCCATCGTTCTCCCCGTGTAGGCAGCGGTAGCCATTGGTCGAGGCGTCGAACAAGGATTTCCTTCGATCGGCTGACGCCTGAAGGCGGGCCTTCCACCAGGGGGCGGCGATGGGCTCGCGGGACAGGGTTTGCAGGACTCGGAGTCGGATGGGGGAGTCGGCGTCGAAGAGGCCGATGGCCAGGAAGCGATCCTGCCGATCAAAAATGACAGCCAGATCTCCGGTGACTCCCTCGCGGTTGACCTCGCGGATACTGTCGCTGAACAGCCACGGATGGCCTGAACGAATGCGGTTCTCCGCTGCCGACGTGACACGGAGTCGGAGGCGTGGTGGCTGAGGGGCTTGGGGGACGGCTTCTGGTTGCACTGCGCTAGCATGCGCAGGTGTGAGGCGGGAGGGTAAGAAAAAAAGAGGAGGGTTTTGGTGGCACACAACTTTCTAAACAGGTCCTGAGAAAAGGAGTTCTCCCCGAATCGGTCTGGTTGGCGGTGCTCTGACTGGTCAGCACAGGACTTTCCCGGGCGCCGCTCGAGACCTCGGAGACAAGCACTTCAGGAGGGTGCGACGGCAGAAACTGAGCCACCCGAGGCTCTTCAACCTTAGCTATTCGTGATGAAGTTTCACAGCTCTCGTCGGCAATTCTTGCAGTCCGCTTGCCTCACGGCGGGAACCCTTTGCCTGACCGGCTGGCGCAGCCGCCCGTCCCCCCGACCCCGATCCGCCAACGACCGATTGAACGTCGCGGTGGTTGGAGTTGCGGAATACGGACGCAGCCACCTCGAAGAGTGCATCCCGGAAAACGTCGTTGCGCTGTGCGATGTCGACACCCTGGCTCTCGACGCCGCCTCGCGACAGTTTCCCAAAGCGGCGGTCTACGCCGACTTCCGCCGGATGATTGATCGCGAGCCGTTGGATGCCGTGATCATCGCCACCCCGGATCACAGTCACGCTATCGTGGCGGCCTGGTCATTGCAGGCCGGACTGCACGTCTTTTGCGCCGATCCGCTTTCCCACACCGTCTCCGAGGCACGGATGTTGGCGCAGTTGGCCCGTCGTCGGAAACGAGTGACCCAGCTGGGCGGCTCGGTGAACAGCCCGGCCACGGAGGACCGCGTTCTTGAAGTCCTTCGCAGCGGGGAACTGGGGCCGGTGACGAGCGTTCATGCGTGGACGCACCGGAGTCACGGCGAGCTGTTGAGGAGCGCAGAGCAGCCGCCGGTGCCCCGTCATTTGGATTACGACCTTTGGTTGGGACCGCAGTATCCGGTGCCGTATTGTGCGGATTATCTGCCCGGTCGATGGCGGCATTGGTGGACTTTTGGCGGTGGCACTCTGGCGGAAGCGGGAAGCCCCTATTTTGCTCTGATTCACCGAGGGTTGGGCTTGGAGGCTCCGGCCCGGGTCGAGGCCACGGGCGCGGCCCTGCACCTTAAGCATCCGCCGTCCTGGCTGCGTTCCCGGTGGACCTATGAGCTGAAGGAGCCACTGCCGCCGGTGCAGGTCACCTGGCATCATGGGACAGCTCGTCCGGAGCACTTCACCGATCCACGCATCGCGGGAGCTTCGGAAGGACTGGTGTTCAGCGGTTCGGCGGGCGACTTGTTCGTGAATCCGGGTGCGGCCTGGCTGCTGCTGACCGGGCAACCTGCTCGGAATCTGTCCGCTGAAGTTTCGCCGGGAAATCGTCGGAGCCGGCTGTGCGAGTGGCTGGATGCCTGCCGTTCCCTTTCGCAAACTTCCGGTCACTTCGAGTTTGCCGCGCCCATGACCGAGGCCCTACTCTTGGGCAACGTTGCCTACCGCACCGACCGTAAGCTGGTCTGGAACGCTCGCAAGATGGTGGCGAGCAATCTTCCCGAGGCCAGCGAGTATGTTCAGCACAGCTATCGACCGGGTTGGTGGGTTTAGTAGCCAGGCAGCGGGGTTCGATTTACCAACTGAAGTATGCCCAAACCAAAGCCCTCAGCGGCCGATGCTGCTCCGTATCCACATGCTTCGATCGCCTTCTATGGTGCGGATGATCGTTTCGCTACCAAAGTCGTCGCGGCCATTTTCCAGCGGCCCCAGGATCGTCCGTCCGCAATGCGGCGGTGGCTGTTCAACGGCATCGATGTTCGTGAGGATCCAGGCATCACCCGCGAGATAGTGGAGTGGGTCAAGAGTCACGGTGTCACTCATTCGACCATCGCCGAGGAGATCATGGGCTGCCCTCATGAGGAGGGCATTGACTATCCAGCCGGCGAAAGCTGTCCGCTCTGTGTCTTCTGGCAGGCGCAGCGCAAGATCAAGAAGTCTGGCTAGCAGCAACCACCGCCGGCGTGCTGGGATGGCTGTTTTGAGGTGTGGAAAGATCAGCGCATCGCGTCGGCGGTGGTTGCTGCTAGAAGGCACTGCGTGCGGGGGAGATCTATGGAGTGCGGAGACATTTCCTCATCTTTACCTCCAAAATGGGGGCTAGACAAGCTGAGCAAGGGCGGCGTTTCTCGCTTTATCGGCAGGGCTCGAACCCGCAGGGTTCAAAGAGATTTAGCCGGGGTGCTCGCACCCCCGGTTTACCAGCCCCCCAGTGGACGGACGAACGGATCAGGTTCCTTGAGCAGGGGGTGAGGCAGGCTTCGAAAACCGGTGGCATCGCTGCGCGATGCTCCGTATTGTTAACGATTCCGGGGGTGCCAGCACCCCCGGCTAATGTCTGTGAACCCTTCGGGTTCGGGAACCGTACAGGCAAGGGGAGAAGCCTACGTATTGCCCCGCATGCAGAGTTCCCCTGCCATCAGTCGGCCATTCGGCTCTATCTTGTACACTCACATAACTCATAACTTATAACTCTTAACTCGCCCCGGAGTTGCTGCTAGCTTCACCCCGCTATGTTTCAGCTCGAGGCTCCTTACACCCCGCAAGGGGATCAACCAGCCGCCATCGCCAAGATGGTGGAGTGGCTGAACGGGGGGCACCGTCATCAGACGCTCCTCGGCGTCACCGGATCGGGCAAGACCTACACGGTGGCCAATGTCATTCAGGCCGTGAATCGGCCCACCCTGGTTCTTTCACACAATAAGACTCTGGCGGCCCAGTTGTACGCCGAGTTCAAGTCGTTCTTCCCCAAGAATGCGGTCGAGTATTTCGTCAGCTACTTCGATTATTATCAGCCGGAGGCCTATATTCCCCGGACCGACACGTTTATCGAGAAGGACAGCAGCGTGAACGAGGCCATCGAGCGGATGCGCCTGTCCACGATGAGTTCCTTGTTCTCCCGGCGGGATGTGATTGTGGTGGCCAGCGTGTCCTGCATTTACGGCATCGGCAGCCGGGAGGATTATGAGGCCATGGTCATCCCGGTCCAGGTGAACCAGGAGCTGAGCCGCGAGCAGTTGCTCTTCCGTTTGGTCGAGCTGCAGTACAACCGCAACGACGTTGATTTCACCCGGGGCAACTTTCGGGTGCGGGGCGACACGGTGGAGCTTTGTCCGGCGTACACGGAGGATGCCCTGCGATTCGAGTTCTTTGGCGACACGGTCGAGCGGATCACCCGCTTCGAGCCGCTGACCGGCAATCGCATCGACAATCTTCAGGCGGTCTCGGTGTATCCCGCCAAGCAGTTTGCGACCCCGACGGAAAAAACGAAGCGCGCCATCCTCTCGATTCGTGAGGAGTTGGGGCTGCGCATCTCGGAGTTCGAGATGGAAGGCCGCCTCTTGGAGGCGCAGCGGGTCAAGATGCGGACCGAGTATGATTTGGAGATGATGGAGGAGATGGGGTTCTGCTCGGGCATCGAGAACTACTCGCGGCACATCAGTGGTCGTCCGCCTGGATCCCGCCCGCACACGCTCATCGATTTCTTCCCCAAAGACTTCATCCTCGTGGTCGATGAATCTCATGCCACGATTCCTCAAATCGGAGGCATGTATGAGGGCGACCGCTCTCGAAAAACGGTCCTGGTCCAGCACGGCTTTCGCCTGCCCAGCGCACTGGACAACCGGCCCTTGAAGTTCGATGAGTTTCAGCAGCTCCAGGGCCAGACCATCTACGTGAGTGCGACCCCCGCCGAACGGGAGATGGGTTGGTCCGAGGGCCGAGTGGCGGAGTTGGTGATCCGGCCCACCGGGCTGATCGATCCGAAGGTGACCCTCAAGCCGCTCAAGGGCCAGATCGATGATCTGATTCACGAGGCGCGGCTGCGCGTCGAGAAGAAGGAGCGTGTGCTCGTCACCACCCTGACGAAGCGCACGGCTGAGGAACTCACAGATTACCTGCGCGAGGTCGGGATCAATGTGCGCTACCTTCATAGCGAGATCGATGCGATCGAGCGGGTGGAGATCCTGCGGTCTCTGAGAAAAGGTGAATTCGATGTGCTGGTGGGCATCAATTTGTTGCGGGAGGGATTAGATTTGCCCGAGGTGGCCCTGGTGGCCATTTTGGATGCCGACAAAGAAGGCTACCTTCGCTCGGCCACCAGCCTGATCCAGACGGCCGGGCGCGCTGCGCGGCACTTGAACGGAGAGGTCATTCTCTACGCCGATGTGCAGACCAGGAGCATTCAAAAGTTTTTGGCAACCACCGAGTATCGTCGGGGCAAGCAGATCGCCTACAACCAAGCGCATGGCATCACACCGCGGAGTGTGAGCCGGCCGATTGAGGAAGGGCTGTCGGACAAGGGGGAGGGGATTCAGCGAGCGGCCTCACTCATCAATGATGCTGGAGGCGATTTCGACATCACTGAAACGATTCGAGAGATGGAGGCGGAAATGCTGGCTGCCGCCGAAAACCTCGAGTTCGAAAAAGCCGCCTTGCTTCGCGATCAGATCAACGAACTCAAACGCCGATCCGGACTGGCCGCCAATCCGGCTGGCCGTAGCACAGCCGCGGGCAATTACCCGAAGGGGAAACGACGCCGGAAGTGAACCGAACCGCGGTCCGGGTGTGATTTTTTCCGGGTGAGGCTTCGCCCTTTGTAGGGCTCTGGCTACTTTGTCCTGCCGAGGAAATCGACCATCGCCTTACCGAATGGAGCTAGATCCTTCGGGGTCCGACTGGAGATGAGGTTTCCGTCCACAACGACCGGGGCATCCACCCAGATAGCACCGGCGTTTTCCAGATCGTCCTTGATCCCGAGCGATCCCGTCGCGCGACGCCCGTTGAGAATCTTGGCTGAAATGGGAATCCAGCCGCCGTGGCAGATGAAGGCAACCAGTTTACCAGCGGAGTGGAATTCGCGTGTCAGGCTGATGACTTTGGGGTCGCGACGAAGTTTGTCCGGCATAAACCCTCCGGGGATGAGCAATCCGGTGAAGTCAGCGCTGCGAGCTTCGGAAAGCAAGAGATCGGCCTTCGCGGGGTATCCATGCTTTCCTGAGTAGCGTCGAAGCTCCGGGGCGGCGGCGAGAGTGGTCCACCCCGCCTCCTCGAGCCGCAGTTTGGGATACCACAGTTCGAGATCCTCGTAGATATCATCCAAAAAAGTGAGAATGCGACCTGACACGGGGCTCAAGGTAGCAAGGCGGAAGCGGCTCGTCTCGTACAAAGCAGATCAAGCTTTGGCCGGGGGCAATGGTGGCGGTATGACCGAAGGCAGCGGCTTGAAGGATCGCTTGCCCCCCTCCTTTCCGATCGAAAGCGTGTCGGCACGGACAATGCGGGGAAGCTCGAACAGCAGTCGATCGCGAGACCACAGAAATATCACCAAGCTTTTGATGGCGGACAGGATCGGCCCCAGCGGCAGGCAAATGTAATAGCAGATGAGCTGGGCTCCTTGCACCCAGCCCAGGCAAAGCATCACGGCTCGAGTGGGCTTGGGCTGCTGGAGGCCCTGATAGAGTCCGAGCCAAGTGCCCGCCCAGAGATCTTGAATCGGAGGCCACATGATGAGACTCGCCAGCACGCTAACCGCGATCACTGGGCCCAAAGGGAGCTCTTTGAACCAGGCCGCCCGCCCGATGAGGATCGCCAGGCACAGAATTTCCCCAACCGAAAAAATGCCGGTTGCCTTTAGACCCTGACGCAGGAGTCCTCGGCCGAGCCCCAGCACAGTCTCTTGGGGCCGCAGCGGTGTGATGAAGATGAGTTCCAGCAGTCCGGTGGCTCGCAGCGCCGACCCAAGACTGGTCGCTTTCAAAACCTGATACGTGCTGAGCACCAGATGGTAGGCAAAGGCGGACGCCCCGATCGCGAAGTAATCGGCCATAATTCGTTCCGGACTCGAGAGGAGGGCCCAGAGAACGAGGGCGCTGGCCAGGATCACACTGATGACCAGGAGTATGGGGTGTCCGACGTCGCGGTGTTGGGCGAACCATTCCATCGGACGGTGATCCCGCAACCGATGCAGGGTTTCCGACATCCGGGTCACGGGCTCCTTCTCCATCCGCTTCGTTTCCACCGTCGTTTGTTGCCACCTTCTTGGCAGCACCCAGCATGCCAGGCCGAGGGCGGTGACAATGACCAGCAGGTAGTATCCCATCGATTGCCAATACAGACCGGGGCTCGGATCGTAGAACTCCGCTCGCAAGAGGCGCATGGCGAACGGGCTCGCTCCTGATGCGCCGGTGGCTGAACTGAGCCAAGCCATCAGCGCCGGAAGCACAAACAGCATCGCGAGTAGGAGCAGGGCGGTGCCAATCCAGGCCTCGATCACCCCGCGCACCCAAGCGGAGACCAGGATCCCCAGGGACAGGGAGGCGAGCAGAGTGAGGAACAGCGCCAGCACTGCTCGCCAAAACTCTCCGCCCGTCACCCCGCCGAGCATGATCGGGATGCTCAGTGCGGGGATGGCGGACATGAGCGCGTAGAGGCTGCTGAGCAGCTGGCCGGAGGTTTTTCCGAGGATGATGCCTGCCGCGCTCAGATCCGTCAGGAAGAGCAAACCCAGCGTGCCTTCGCGCTTTTCCTCGCTGATGGAATCGGCCGCATTGCGCAGTCCCTCCAGTAAACAGAGACCGAACAGCACCCAGCTCAGCAGTCCGAAAACCTCCTGGCCGACGCTGGCCACCCGGGTGGTCAGCGAGGCCAAGACCAGGGACAGCACCGTGACACCCGAGGTGGCAAGCGCGATGAGAAAGCGGTGAACGAAAGTGCGCCGCTGGCGCGCTCGGATTCTCAGTTCACGATCGAGGATGGCGACCACGGTACAAGGGATCAGCGGGAGTCGAACCGCGCGCTGGCAATCGGGCGCAGTTGAGCCGGGAGTATGCGGTTGGCATAGCGCAGGGCGAACAAATCCACGGCCAGGCTGAGGAAAACCCAGAGCGCGAGCAGGAACTCCCAGCTGTCGAGCGCTCGGATTCTAAAACCGAGGGCATAGAGCAGGCCGATGGAGCTAATGAGGGCGAAGTAGAGCAGCCAAGGCAGGATCAGAACCGTAAACACGGATGCGAGGACCGCACGGGACTCGCTCTTAGCCCGGAGCGCCCGGGCTTGGCCGAGCTTTCCCAACGTGATGCAATCCATAACCAGGACCAGCATCCCGCTGAGGAGCATCCAGGCTAGCATGGAAGTCTCGCTCGGGCTGCCGGAGTTGGGAGAGAGAATGGACATGATGAACAGCGATGTCAGTCCCAGGACGGTGTAGATGGGCCAGGCGAACCATTTCCAGAGGGCTTGTTGCTGGCCCTGGGTGATCTCCTGCTCGGTGAGGGAAGTCACCAGCAGCAGCTCGAGCGCCCCACCTTGACGGTCGGATGCCAGTGGCCCGGGGGCCTCGGTGGCGATCCACAGCTTGAGGATGGTGTTGAGCAGGAAAGCCATGAAGAAATAGGATCCGGTGTCGCGAAAGTAGTCCGGCCGAAAAACCCATCCCCCGGCAAAGATTCCAAGGGCAAAAAGCATGACTCCCCACACGATCAGCCCCCGATAATGCGGTCGGGCAGCCCGCCAGAAGTAGGGGTTGAGGTCCATCAACGACTGTCGGAACCGCACTCGCGCGGACGGCTTGCGATGAGCCGGTATCGGCTCCCCCGAGGATTCTTTCAGAGATCCCTGGATCCGGTCCTGCCAGGACCGAGTCACCCGCATCATGGCAAAAATCAGGCACGCCCACCCGATCAGATGAGTGACCGCCAGCGACGAGTAGAATTCCGTGGCACCGCCCGCTCTTCCCAACGAAGCCGGAAAGGTGAGCAGGCAGGTGTAGCCCGGACAGGGTAAGGTGAGGACCTCGTTCAGGCCGCGGATTCCGAACAGCTCCACGGCGATAAACAGACAAAACGGCAGTCCGAGGAGCAGGAAGAGAAACAGGGTCGCAGCGGCTGCCAGGGAGTGCGCCCCCTGCTGGTAGATCACGGAGGACATCATGCCGATGCACAGCGACAAGAACAGCAAGTTGAGCGCGGTGATCACCACTCGAGCGAAGTCGCTGCCCGACACCCCGCCGGCCAGGATGGAGATGGCGATGACCGGCAGGATGCCCAACAGTCCGTAGATCACGCTAAGCGAGCTGGCCACCAGCTTCCCGATGATGACGTCGCTCCCCTTAAGCTCGGTGAGAAAAAGCAGTCCCAACGTGCCTTCGCGTTTCTCCTCGCTCAGGCAATCGGCCGTTGCGGCAAAGCCGCTGAATCCGGCAATGACGAAGGCGCCGACGCTGAGTGTATAGAACAAGAATTGCCCGAACTGCTGGGGATTGTTGAACTGGGGAACCAGCAGAAACCAGCTGACGACGGCCACCCCGACCATGGCGCACAGCAGTCGTGAGCGCCGGACGCCGGGACGTCGCGCTGCGACGCGCAGCTCTCGCTCGACGACGGTCAGGAAATTCATGGTCGGTTATTGTGTCTCACCACGGGTGACCCGCAGGAAGACCTCTTCCAGTCCGATCTCTTCCTCCCGCAAGCCTGTCAGTCGGAAGCCGCCTTTGACGAGTGCCTCGGCAACCACGCTCGGGTCGGCTTGTGCGGCGGCCAGCGTCAGGCGGAGCTCACCGGTGGGGTCGAGCTTGGCTTCGACAACCGCGCCCAGACCCTGGCAGAGCTCCAGCGCCCGTTCAGGATCCGCCGCCACCTTGACCCGGAACACCGGATTCGACTCGAGCTGGTTGCGCACGCCTTGGACGGGGCCGCTGTAGATCAGCTTTCCCTTCTCGATGATCGCCACCCGGTTGCAGAGGCTTTGCAGCTCGCTGAGGATGTGGGAGGAGATGATGATGGTTTTTCCCATCCGTTGAAGCTCCTGAAGGATGGCCATGACCTCGATCCGGGCGCGGGGATCGAGGCCGCTCGCGGGTTCGTCCAGGAGCAGGAGCTGAGGATCGTGAATCAGCACGCGAGCCAGGCCCAGGCGCTGCTGCATTCCGCGGCTCAGCGCCCCGATCAGGGCTCCCTTCTTCTCGCTGAGTCCCACCAGTTCCAGCACATCCGCCACCGTTTTTTCACGTTGCGCTGTTTTGATCTTGTAGCAGGCGCCGAAGAAATCCAGGTACTCCGTCACTTCCATGTCCTTGTAGACACCGAAAAAGTCCGGCATGTAGCCGATCATGCGTCGAACCTGATCGGCCTCGGCCACGACATCGCGACCCAGCACCTGGGCGTTGCCGGCGGAGGGGACCAGAAAAGTGGCGAGGATACGCAGGGTGGTGGTCTTTCCGGCCCCGTTCGATCCGATGAACCCGAAGAGGTCCCCGCGCTGCACCACGAGGTCCAGGGCGCTGAGCGCCGTCATGCTGCCATAGGTCCGGCTCAATCCGGAGGTCTGGACCGCGGGAACCGGAGGGGCGGATGGAGGAGTAGTGGACATGGTTTATGGGGATGAAGTGAAGGCGTCAGAGTCGGGGGGCCGCGCTCGATGGAAGGATCAGCCGGTATAAGGTGGCTTCGTTCCGGCGCATCGCGTCGAATCGATTGAATCCGGGAACACCGGCATGCTTGTCCACCCAGACGAGCAGAAGGGCGGATCCGCCCTCCGACCGCCGGGAGACATCCAGGCCGGGGGTAGTGGCAAAGGAGCTGTTGTCGTATTCCCCATTGGCGACCGTGAGGCCGCTAAAGCTGGCGAACAGGCCGATCTCGGGAGGATGGAGCACGCGCGAACTCCGGTCCGCTCCAAAGGCCTGACGGCGCTGGTCCACGGCGTTCTGCATGATTCCCTGGTTGCTGCGAACAAAGTCGTCGACGCCGTGGAGGAAGGTCATCCCACTGATCGGGGTGGTGGTGGTTCCGGGGGCCAAGTTCTTGACCTCGTAGACTTGGCCTCGGTGAACCAAGTAGGCTGAGGTGATGGCGCGGCCAAGTTGGTTGTTCAATGTCAACCGCTGCGCCGCCGCATCAAAGGTAGCCTCGATGGGCGGAACATTGGTGGACATGCTGTCGTGCACGAACAGCTGGCTGGTCCACACCGGCACCGGCACGCTGGCCTTGAATTGATACCCGGTCTGGTCGATGGCTCCCCGAGAAGAGTCCTGAGCCCCTTGCGGATTGGCCTCGGATCGGAAGGAGGCGAAGGGTTGCTCGCTGGCGAAGTCGAAGCGCCGATTGGAGGGGGAATACACGGAGCCAAAACTTCGCGTCCGCCAATGCGCCTGCTCTCCAAAGGGTATCAGGTCGATGATCTGAAACTCGTTCCATTCCGTTTCCCCGGCCCGGAGGCGGTATCCAATCAGATAGATCAGGAAGGAGAACCCCACCACATAGCAGGGGAAGGTGATCCAGGTGAGCATCTCCCGGTTGATCCGCTTGAGCCACCAGCGATCGAAAGGCCCGATGACCACCAGGTAGGCAACCAACAGCAGCAGCAGCCATCCGACCGGCAGTTTCCGAATCTGGGTGCTGTCCACCACCGCCCCCATGAGTCCGTCGGTAGATCGGTAGGTGTAGGAGGGCTTGAAGTCACGCAGTTGTTCCCGCATGCCGCAGAGCGAGCCCCAGAACCAGGGACGGTGAGCCCAGCTTTGGAAGGGTTCACGTTCCGCGTTAAACGCCAGCAGGGTGATCTTTCCTCGGCCGCGCGGCGAGGAAATCACCAGAGGCTTCCCACCGTGCTCGAGAACCACGGTTGAGGCTCCCGGATTCAGGGTCATGATGGGCAGTGCGGCGCTGGCGAAGTTCTCGTCCTCGGTTAGGTCGGAGGGATGTGCCGTCTCGCCTTCGGCGGGACCCGCCGCCGGATTGCGTCGTTGGGTAAACGGCGCCCAATCCTTGAGGGAGAACCGATGCAAGGCGGCCGCTGCGGCGATGGACTCGGTGGGGCCGGGGACCGCCGGGAGCAAGCGACGCAGCCACGGGGCTCCGCTGAGGTCGCCTGCCTGTTCCAGATTCACGATGAGATGGCCGCCTCCCCAGAGCCAGGCCACCAGCGCGTTGACCTGGGGGGCCTTGAGCGCCAACGCTCGCTCTGAGTTCAGATACAACACGCTTAAGCCCTCCCACACCAGCGGGTTGTCCGGGAGTAGGTCGGGAATCATTCGGCTGACCGCCGGCTGCGAATCCTGATCCATCGAGGCGATCACGGGGACCGATGGAGCCTGGGTTTGGTTCCGGGCCAGCGCCCCGATAGTCAATCCCCGCCAATGAACCCGGCGGCGCATTTGCCTGGAGGTGTTGGCTATTTCCTTGCCCTGTTCGTTCACCAATCGAGCCGTCCACTCTCGCTGGTAGGCCTCCGTCTTGAACATGGGAATGGTGAACCGCTTCAGGGTTCCCGTTGGCAGTTCGGTCGTGAAGCTGCGTCGCAGCTTCTGACCGAAGCTGCCTTCCGCGACCTCCACCCGCCCGATGAAGGTGGGACCATCGTTCTGAATTTCGAACGTGACTGGGAACCATGAGAACTCGGGCACCACGTTGTCGTAGCCCAAGAACATGTCAAACCGCACCTCGGCGGCCGAAACCCGAAAGATCAGCAGCAGCAGCAGCCCTATAGCGCCGGTGAGGGGACGAAGCCACCAGGCCGAGCGAGGGATCCCGGGGCGGAGCCTGCGGGGTGAGCTGGGTTGGTCCTGGGCGATAGTGGTGATGATGGGCGTCACTCGTTGTTAATTGGACCGCACCCCGGCGCAGATCTCACGAAGGGTCCGGTCCGTTCTGGCCCCTTCGCCGATCGCGGTTTCGGTCGTGGGCGTTGGTTATAGCCAGTGAACTGCTACTGGGCAATGGACAAAGTAGTTGGCGATTCGTTCACTCGTGATCATTCGTAGCGAAGCGATTCGATGGGATCCAGGTTCGCAGCTTTCCGGGCGGGATACACCCCAAACACAATGCCGACCAGCGAGCAAGTCACCAGGCCGATGACCACCCAATCGAGGGGGAGCGTCATGGGCAGCTTCATGACTTGGGCGGCAACGTTGCCCGCCACCAACCCCAGCAGCACGCCGGCCAAGCCCCCGAGTTCGCAAAGAACCACGGCCTCCATGAGAAACTGGGTCATGATGCTGCGTTTTCGGGCGCCGATGGCGCGGCGGATCCCGATCTCGCGAGTTCGTTCGGTCACTGACACCAGCATGATGTTCATGATGCCAATGCCCGCCGCGATCAGGGCGATCGAGGAGATGGCTGCCACCCCGATGCGTGCAGTCAGGGTGAAGGCCAGGAACTGCCCGATCAGGGAGTCGTTGGTAAAGATCTCGAAGTCGTCCTCCTCGCCAGGAGGAACCTTGCGAAGGGCCCGCAGGATGCCGCGCACCTGTTCGACCGTGTCCTCGAACTGTCGCACATCCGCCGACTGGACCAGAATCTTGAGACTGCGCCATCCCCGACCATAACGGTTGAGTCCCGTGGTCAGGGGAATGACGGCGAAGTTGTCCTGATCCCCGCCCAGCATGGCTCCCTTGGGCTCCAGCACACCCACCACCCGGTAGGGAATCCCTCCAAACTTCACGGTTTCCCCCAATGCTGACCCGATGGGGAAAAGCGTGTCTTTGAGGGTTGCTCCGAGCACGCAGACATCTTGAGCGGAGTCCTGATCCGAAGCGGACAGGGCGCGTCCATCGGCCAGAATCCAGTTCCGGGCTGGGAACACGCTGGGAGTCACCCCAATGAGGTTGATGTTCGGCGGAGTCTTGTCGAAGCGGGAGATGGCCTCTCCGGCGTAGAACTCCTCCTGCGCGCCGATGTTCGATGCCAAAGTAGCCCGCTCCTCCAGCCGTTTAACCTCCGGCAGCGTTAACCGTTTTCGTCGGGCATATTTTTCCCGTGACTCGGAGCGGCCGAACGGGAGGGCGGGTGTGCGCTGGATTTGGAAGGTATTGGCTCCCAGTCCCGAGAGTTCGCCCTCCACCTTATTTTGCAGCGCCCTCATGGCCGTCATCACCAGAATGATCGAGAACACCCCGACCATGACTCCCATCAGGGTCAGGGCCGAACGCAGCTTGTGGGCTCGCACCGACTCTAGCGCCATGCGCAGGCTTTCCGTCAGATCGCTGAGCTTCATTCGTTCCTTAAGGCGTCTACCGGTTTGAGACGGGCCGCTCGCCAGGCGGGTAGAAAGCCGGAAATGACCCCGACCGCCAGCGACACACCGACGGCCAGCCCGGCAATTCGCAGGGACATGGTGACCGGCAGGTAATGAGACAGAACCAGGGAGATGCACCACGCGATCCCGATTCCCAGCAAACCCGCCATGAGGCAGATGCTGGCGGCCTCGGTTAGGAACTGAATCAGGATGCTGCGGCGCTTGGCGCCGATCGCCTTCCGAATCCCGATCTCCCGCGTGCGCTCCGCCACCGAAACGAACATGATGTTCATAATCCCGATGCCGCCGACGAAGAGCGAGAGCCCGCTGATAAAGAGGCCGACGCTCCCGATGATCGCGGTGACTCGGCCGAAAGACTCCAGGATGCCGCTCTGTTGGTTGATCGCAAAATCATCTTCCTCTGACGGTCCCACGCGCCGGATGATCCGCAACAGTCCACGGACTTCCTCGGCCAGGCTTTCGAGATCGCCGACATTCCTGGCCTTGATCTGGATGCTGAACTCCGGATCCCATCCGAACGCTTTCAGGAAGAGGCGTGTCGGGATCACGATTTGATTGTCGAGGCTGAACTGGCCTAGGAAGCTGCCCCGCTTGTCCATCACTCCGATCACCTCGACCGACTCTCCCGCGATCCGGATTCGCGTGCCGAGCGGGTTCTCGTTCACGAATAGGTTGCTGGCCACCAGAGAGCCCACCACGCAGACCGGACGTCCGCCGTCCGCTTCCTGCGGCTGCAGAAAGCGTCCCTGGGCCATGGTGATGCCTGAAGTCAGCTGAAAGGGCTCCGAAGTGCCGATGATGGTAACGCCGCTGGCGCTCCGGCCGGCATATTGGACCGTCAGCCGGGTTTCCGTCATGGGAGCGAGCGCCAATGCGTTGGTCATGCGTCGTTCCAGCTCCCGCGATTGAGCCAGATCGATCGGGCGCCGTTTCATCAGCTGCATCCAGTCCGCCGCAGTGATACGCTTCCACGGGATTCTGCCCACATAGAGCGTGTCTGCACCCAGATTGGCGATGCTGAGCTTGAAGGCGTTGTTGAGACCTTCGATGGCCATTCCCATCAGGGTGACGGTCACGATTCCGACGATGATCCCCAGCGTGGTGAGTATCGATCGCAGGCGGTTGGCGCGTATGGCCGCCCAGGCGATCTTGGCGCTCTCGATCAATTCGAAGGTCCACCTCATGGCTGGTTGAGTTCGTCGCTGGCGATCAGCCCATCCCGGATGCGCACGATACGCCCGGCATGACGGGCGATGTCCTCCTCGTGGGTGACGAGGATGATGGTGTTGCCCTGTTTCCAGAGCGACTGGAAGACGAGCATGATTTCATCGCCGGTCTTGGAGTCGAGATTGCCGGTCGGCTCGTCGGCCAGGATGATGGACGGCCGGGTGACCAGCGCGCGGGCGATGGCCACCCGCTGACGTTGTCCGCCGGACAGCTCGTTGGGCTTATGGTGCATTCGGTCGGCCAGGCCGACCTGGCGCATCGCCTCCACCGCCCGCTCCTGGCGGGTTTCGGCGTCGATGCCCGCATACACCAGTGGAAGCTCGACATTCCGCAAGGCGTCCAGCCGGGGCAGCAGGTTGAACGTTTGGAAGACGAAACCGATCTCCCGGTTGCGGATATCGGCCAGCTCGTCGTCATCCATGTCGCTGACTCGATGGCCATTCAACTCGTAGTCCCCGTCGCTTGGGCTGTCCAGGCAGCCGATGAGGTTCATGAGTGTCGACTTGCCTGATCCCGAAGGTCCCATGATGGCGATGTACTCACCGCGAGTGATGGAGAGCGACACCTCCCGCAGGGCGTGGATGGTTTCGTTACCCATCTGGTATCGGCGCGCCAGCTTGTCGAGACGTATGAGAGTCATGAGGATGAAAAACTGGGACGCACTCGGCCCCGGCCGCTCGGCTAATTAGGGCCCCGGTGGCTTGGAGCCGCCGGGAGCCGCCTCGCTGATGAGTTTCACTTTGGAGTCATCCCTAAGTTCCCGGCTGATGGCCTTGTAACTCCCGCTCACCACCTCCTGCCCCTCAGACAGGCCCTCGGTGATCTCCACAAAGGTGTCATCGCTGATGCCGCGTTTGACCGGTGTGGCCGTGACCTGCGTCCCATTGAAAACGAACACCACTTCCTGAGGTTTATTGCCTTCTTTCCGGCGGTCCATGGCGGAGGCTGGAGGGGGGGCTGAGCCGGTGGCGGCCGTTGTGATCGCGGCGTTGGTCGTGCTGCCGCCGCTGTTGGGCAGCCGGGTGGTGACGCTCTGGATGGGCACCGTCAGCGCATTGGTCCGGTAGCGAGTTTCGATTTCGGCGGTCACGGACATGCCGGGGCGGAAGGCGTCCTTTTCCTCGATGCGAATCCGAACTTCAAAGCGAGTAGCATCCTGGCTGCTCCCGCTGCCGCTGCTGCTGCCCACGAGCGAATTCTTGGAGGAGTTGGCGACCTCGGTGATCCGGCCGTTGAACTTCCTGGCGGTGAAGGCGTCAACCTCCAACTGCGCCTTGAGGCCTGGCTGCATCAGCACCACATCCATCTCGCCCACCTCCACGCGCGCCTCCATCTCGGTGAGGTCCGCGACTACCATGATCTCGGTTCCGGTCATCATGGCGGTACCCACCACTCGTTCGCCCAGCTGGGAGTTGAGCTTGCTGACGGTTCCGGTGATGGGGGAGTAGATGATCGTTTTCGCGAGATCCTCCTCCGATCGGGCGAGCGATGCTCGCGCGACGTCGACCTGATGGGAAGCGGAGTCGTAGGCGGCTGCGGCGATGGCCCGGGAGGTCAGGAAGTCCTGATGCAGGGTCTCGGAGATCAGTTTCTCGCGAAACAGGGCTTCGTTTCGCTTGAGCTCCAGGTCGGCTTTTTCCAGGCTGGCGGCCGACTGCGCCTTGCCGGCGAGGGCGGCCTTGTAGCTTGCTTCAGCCGATCGGCGGCTGGCGGCGTAAAGATCCGGTTTGATCCGGATCAGCAGGTCGCCCTTCTTGACCGCCTGACCTTCCTTGACGGGGAGCTCGATGATTTCCCCGCTCACCTCCGGACTGATTTTCACCTGCACCACCGGCTGCACCCGACCGTTGGCGACAATCACTTCGGTGAGGTTGCGGCGGGAGGCCTTGGTTACCTGGATCTCGATCGGTTTCTCCTGATTGCGCTGGCGGTAATACCCGTAACCGCCGCCGGCGAGAGCCAGGACCAGGAGGACCCAGGGCCAGCGACGACGAGACTTACGTTTGGTGAGAGTAGTGCTCAAGGTTGAATCTAAGACACTCCAAGGGGAGAAATGTTACAAGATCCATCAGTTGGATTTTCGTCCGACCCCCCAGATCAGCCAGATGGCCAAGGCGACCAACAGCACAAGCCACCAGAGATACCTGAGTTCCCGTGCGGCCATCTCGACAAAGGCAACTGCTCCGGGGAAAAGCAGGAGCAGCCCCGCCACCACCGCCAAGAGGATAAGGATTTGGCAGCCTGCGCGGGCCCGGGGGCTCATTGGGGAGGGGTGGGTTTCTCAGCCGATCCGAGGGGCAGCAGCAGGCTGGCACCCCCTTGCTGTGTGTCCGGGGGAACCACCAGGGGAGACTTGCCATTCCATCGCTCCACGATCTGGAGTCGGAGGAAAGATGGATTGAGGCGCAGCGCCTCGCCGCGCACCCGAATCGATTCAGCTTCACCCTTGGCCTTGATCACGGCCGTCTCCGCTTCGACCTGAGTCTGAACTTGGGTGAACTGGGCTTGTACGGCCTGCTGTTCGGCCACCATCTTGGCTTCGATCGCCTTTTCCAGTTCGGGGGAAAGCTGCAGGTTCTTGATGACGATATCCTCCACCATCAGTATTGAGGTGATCTTTTGTTTCGCGGAGGCCATCGCCTTTTGTTTGGTCTCCTCCCGGCTTTTCACGATCTGCACGGCGGTCTGCATCGCGGTGGCTTCCTTCAGCGCTTCCTGAACCCGGGGGGCGATGAGGCTGTCGAAGGGGTCGCCCGCAAACTGCTTGTAGATCTGGACTACGGACGCCTCCGGCACCCGGTACAGGACGGCCAGCTCGACCATCACCTGCTGAAGGTCGGAGGAGAAGCACTCCGCGGTTACAGTTCGCGTGCGTTGCTGGATGTTCACGGGCACGATGCGGGTGATGAACGGCGCTTTGAACCCGAAACCTTCGGGCAGGAACTGATCGGCCGTTTTCCCCAGGGTCACCTTGATTCCTCGGGTGCCCGGCTGGACGAGGTAGGTGGTGGTGGAAGCCACGATAATCAGCGCGAAGATCACCAAGGCGACCATGATGAGTCGGCTGATTTGGGCTGGGCTCAGGGCGTTCATGTTGCGCGCGTTATCGCCGGGGTGTCGTCGGGGTGGGGGTTGGGGTGGCATCTCGTCTTATGGTTCGGTTTCGTTCGACGTCTTGGAGTGGAAGTAGTGTATTCTCGCCGCCTCCGATCACGAGCGGGGTGCTGCCATCCCACTTCTCCACGATCTTAAGGTCGACGATGGCCGGGTTGTCACGCAGCGCTTTGCCGCGGATAACAATGGATTCCGCTTCACCTTTGGCCTGGATGACCAGGGTGTCCGCCTCGATCTGAGCTCGCTGTTGAAGGTATTTCGACTTGGAAGCCTCCTGTTCTTGGACCATCTTGGCCTCGATCGCGTGCTCGAGTTCCTTGGTCACGCCGATGTTTTGGATCACGAGATCCTCCACGACCAGCAGCGTGCCAATCTTCTTCCGAGAGATCTCCAAAGCGCGGGTCTTGATCTGCTCGCGGTTCTTCACGATTTGCTCAGCGCTTTGCAGCGCGGCTACTTCCTTGAGCGCCTCGTGAACACGAGGAGACACCAGACTCTCGAATGGATCCCCGTAAAATTCTTGGAACATCTTGACGACCGAGGATTCCGGTACTCGGAAAAGGATGCGCAAATCCACGTGGATCTGCTGCAGATCCGACGAATAGCACTCCGCCTTTTCCTCCGCCGTCTGCTGGCGAACGGAGATCGGGCGGATCTCGGTAATGAATGGGGCCTTCAGACCGAAACCCTCCGGCTTAAAGATCGGGGAAACCTTGCCGAGGGTGACTTCAACGCCACGGTATCCGGGCTGCACAACATAGGTTCCCGACGAGGCCATAATGATCACCACAAACACCAGGATGGCGACCCCGAATAAGCGAGCTAGACCTTGAGGACTCATGATTTTTGTTTCGGCGACCAACCGTGCGCGGGATCAGAGCGTTAGACAAGCATGAATGAGAAGGGGTAGTAGGGGGGGATTTGAAGTGCGTGAGATTCAGGTTGAACTCTGTGGGTGATTCCCTGCGATGGCGCGGGCTTTCAGCCCTCAGCGTGTGCAGGGTGAGGAAACCTGGGGTTGTCACCCCAGGCTGAGATGAGGCTGGGCCTGTGGCCCGCGGGCTCCAACCCCAGTGAAGACTCCCGTAGGAACATGGGATTAGGGTTTTGGGCTGGATTTGGTCTATGCACGGAGGCTCGTCGGACGGGAGCTCCAACGGTGCGTGCTATCCCAGCCTGGGGTGACAACCCCAGGTGCACATCCCCTCCATCAAGGGCTGAAAGCCCGGCATAAGGGCGCCGAGTCCGTTGCGCCTCCACCTTTGTTTTGATCCACTTTTAATCACTCTTGGGGCGGGCTTCGCCCTTCCGCTCTCCGCCCGAAGGGCTTTTTTCTGCCCGGATGAGTTGCGCAGACCTGGCGGGTCCTGACACAGTCATCCCATGACGCCGGCGCTCAGTTTTGTGCATTGTCCCAGGTGTGGAAAGCAACGTGACCGCATCGAGGATGCGACGCCGTTTCGCTGCCCGGCCTGCCACTTTGTCTACTACTTCAACCCGACCGTGGCTTCTGCCGCCATCCTGCTGCGCAGCGATGGGTGCGGTTTGTTCATCCGCCGGGCGAAGGAGCCGTCCAAAGGCATGCTGGGCTTGGTGGGAGGATTCATCGATATCGGCGAGACGGCCGAGGAGGGGCTGCGTCGGGAGGTTCGTGAGGAAGTGGGACTGGAACTGGAGGGTGTTTCTTTCCTCTGCACCCAACCCAACAGCTATCGGTATTTGGACGTGACGTATCCCGTGTTGGACCTCTTTTTTATCGCCCGGGTTCAAGACCCGGAAAAGGCGGTGGCGCTCGACGATGTTGAGAGCTTCTGCTGGATGGATCCCCACGCGGTGCGCGCCGAGGAAATGGCCTTTCCCTCCATGCGAAAGGCGCTGCGGTTGTACCAGTCGATCTGATCGCGCGCGTCTTCCTTTTGACTTTGTGAATGGGCTCGGGCTATAGGTTGGCCATGGAAGGTTTTTCAACTCGCCGGTTTCAACGCTCCAGCCATGTCTTGATCTGGGTTCGGCTGGCCATGGTTCTGTTGCTCGGGGGCATCGTGGGATGCTGGCCGCTGATGGCCGAGGTGACGTTTCGCATGGGCACCTACAACCTTGAAAACTATCTGCTGACGGAGCATGACGGGCGACCCGCGAAATCCCTTGAATCCCGGGCGAAGGTTCGCGAGGTGATTCGGGCGATGGATGTCGACATCCTGGCGCTCCAGGAGGTCGGCGGGCCAGCCGCCCTCCAGGAGCTGCGCCAGACGCTGGCTGGGGATGGGGTCGGCTATGAGCATTCAGAGATCGTGACCGGACACGATCCGCATATCTCTGTCGCCCTGCTGAGCCGGTTTCCGATCGTGGCCCGTCGTTCGCATCCCCGTGAGAGCTTCTTGCTCTTGGGCCGACGCTTCTTCGTCAGTCGCGGCTTTTTGGAGGTCGAGGTACAGCCGGCCCCGGGCTATCAGGTCACCGTCTTCTCGGCTCATCTCAAGTCCCGCCGCACCACTTTAGAAGCCGACGAGGCGGAGCTTCGTGAGCAGGAGGCGCGTCTCCTTCGTGAGCGGATCGACGTCCGTTTGTCCGCGGATCCGAAGGCCAATGTGGTGGTCTTGGGGGACTTTAATGACACCAAGGACTCGAAGGCTCTGCGGGCACTGTTAGGCAAGGGGAGCGTCGGCCTGATTGACACCCGGCCGGCAGAACGTGGGAACCGGGCTCTGCCGGGGTCGGCCTCGGCCGACGAGGCGCGGGTCGTGACCTGGACCCATTACTATGGCAAGGAGGATACCTACAGTCGGATTGACTACCTCCTCATCAGCCGAGGGCTGTATCATGAGTGGGTGCGCGAGCGCACGGAGGTTTTGGTGGTTCCGGACTGGGGACTTGCCTCGGACCATCGCCCGTTGGTAGCGACCTTTCGCGCCAACGATAGGGGGGCAATGCCGGCCACGCGTCAGCGGTCCGGAAAAAAGAAATGACGGAGCCCTGACAGGACTCCGTCTCGGTCGACGCCCCGCTCAGCTCTTGGCGGAAGCGAGTTCTTCTTCGAAATCGACCAGTTCCTTGATCTGGGTGAGGAACCAGCGATCGATCTTGGTGAGATTGAAGATCTCTTCGATCGTGAACCCGGCCCGCATGGCGTGGCGGATGAAGAAAATGCGTTCCGCATTGGGCACGCTCAGCTTGCGGGAGATGACATCGCGAGGCAGAATGTCGCGGTCACCATAGAGCTCGTTCCCCATGCGCCAGGGCTTGCCGTCGCCGCCGAGTCCGCTGCGGCCGATCTCCAGGGAGCGCAGGCATTTTTGCAGGCTTTCCTTGAAGGTGCGTCCGATGCTCATTGCTTCGCCGACGCTCTTCATCTGGGTGTTGAGCGTGGGGTCGGCTTGGGGGAATTTTTCGAAGGCGAAACGCGGGATTTTCACCACCACATAATCGATGGTGGGTTCGAAGCTGGCCGGGGTTTCGCGCGTGATGTCGTTACGGATCTCGTCGAGCAGATAGCCCACGGCCAGCTTGGCGGCGATTTTGGCGATTGGGAATCCGGTCGCTTTGGAGGCCAGCGCCGAGCTGCGGGACACGCGCGGATTCATCTCGATGACCACCATGCGGCCGTTCTCGGGGTTGACGGAGAACTGGATGTTGGATCCGCCGGTTTCTACGCCGACCGCGCGGATGACCGCGAAGCTGGCGTCACGCATCAGCTGATACTCCTTGTCGGTCAGCGTCTGGATGGGGGCGACCGTGATAGAGTCGCCGGTGTGGACCCCCATGGGGTCAAAGTTCTCGATGGAGCAGATGATGACGCAGTTGTCGGCGCGATCCCGCATGACCTCCATCTCGTATTCCTTCCATCCCAGCAAGGACTCCTCGATCAGGATTTCGGACACGGGGGACAGATCTACACCCCGTTTGGCGATCTCTTCGAACTCGTCGCGGTTGTAGGCGATGCCGCCGCCGGTGCCACCGAGGGTGAAGGCGGGGCGGATGATCAGGGGATAGCGTCCGATCTTTTCCGCCACAGCGCGGGCCTCTTCCTGGTTGTGGGCGGTCCCGCTGATGGGTACATCCAGCCCGATGCTGAGCATCAGGTCCTTAAAAATCTGACGATCTTCGCCCTTTTGAATGGCTTCGGAGTTGGCTCCGATCATTTCGATGCCATATTTCGCCAGCACCCCATTGTGGTGCAGTTTCATGGCGGTGTTCAGTGCGGTCTGGCCTCCCAGGGTGGGGAGCAGGACCAGCTTGCCTTGCGCGTTCAGCCGCTTCATCTCGTCCAGCTCGCGGACGATGATCTTCTCGACGCACTCGGGAGTGATCGGTTCGATGTAAGTCCGGTCGGCGAACTCCGGATCCGTCATGATCGTGGCCGGATTCGAGTTGATCAGAATGACCCGGTAGCCTTCCTCCCGGAGGGCTTTGCAGGCCTGGGTGCCAGAATAATCGAACTCGCAGGCTTGTCCGATAATGATCGGTCCTGCGCCAATAATCAGAACGGAATGGATGTCGGTGCGCTTCGGCATAAAAACCGGTGAGACTTAAAGGCAAGACGAGCCGTCTGTCAGCCTAGAAAATCAAGAAGTCGTCGGCTGCCCTGGTACAGCGGGGGCTGGAGCCTCAGTTTTCTAAACAAGCGCTCGCGTTTTTACAGGCTTTGGGCCAGGGTTAAGGCTACTTTCCGGGGAGCCCCCCGGGGCGTACTATGAATGCGACCTCTACACTAACCCTTCCAGCCGATGGCGATGCACGAGGGACCGGGTCTACCGTGAGTGCTCACGCTCTTCTCGAGCGGTTGACCCCACTCATCGTCATAGGGGGGGCTTGTATCACTTTCGGGATACTTTGGGATATCTCCTGGCATGCCACCATCGGTCGCGACACCTTTTGGACCCCGGCGCATATGCTGATCTACATCGGAGGCGCGGTCAGCGGGCTCCTCGCGGGCGTCCTGGCCTTCGCCGCCACGTTTTTGCAAAAGGATGCGCTCAAGGGAGTGACAGTCGGTCTCCTCGGGGCGCGGGCACCTTTGGGGGCTTGGGTTACCATTTGGGGTGCCTTGGCGATGCTGACCTCCGGACCGCTGGACGATTGGTGGCACAACACCTACGGCTTGGACGTCAAGATTTTGTCGCCGCCTCACGCCTTGCTGGCGATGGGAATGTATGGCGTGGTGACGGGGGCTCACCTCCTGGCTTCGGCTCGTCGAAACCGTGCGGGCGGGGTGGGGGGGATCGCTGGCGGCGGCGGTGGCCTCGTTGTGTTTTCCAACGGGGTTCAACTGGCGCTTTCGTCCATCTTGCTGACGGAGCTGAGTTGGCCGAACCTGCAGCACACTTCGACCTTTGCGATGGCTTCCGCGGCGATGTATCCGGGGTTTCTGGTGGCGGCAGCCTGCCATCGGCCGGTAAGTTGGGCGGCCACTCGGATGGCTTTGGTGTATGTGCTGGTCCAGGGAGTGATGGTCTGGATTCTCCCGCTGTGGGCGGCCGAGCCCAAGCTGGCTCCCATTTACAATCCCGTGACCCACATGGCACCGCCGGCTTTCCCGCTGCTGCTGTTCGTTCCGGCGCTGGCGCTGGATGGTGTCTTCCTGCTGTTCCGACGGCGCCAACACTGGGGCTGGCAGGTGCCCCGGTTAGTTCTCAGCGCTTCGCTGTTCCTTGTGCTGTTCCTGAGCGTTCAGTGGCATTTCTCCGCATTCCTGATCAGCCCAGCGGCTGACAACTGGTTTTTCGCCGGTCACGGCCGGTTCTTTGGTTACATGAGTGACATGGAATTCGCGGGTCGATTTTGGAGACTGCAGGACCGCCCTCTGACCGGGGCTGCCATCGGTTGGGCCTGGCTGATTGCGCTGGTCTCAGCTTCGGTTGGGCTCGGGGTGGGAGAGTTTTTGAAACGCATCCGCCGCTAATTGCAACCTGCCTGACCTGCCATGCCACTGCGCGTTCGGTCTTTAGCCCAGTCTCCCACCACGGCTCTGAGTCGGTTCCCCCGGTCCCTCCGGTTGATGCTGGTGCTGGCATCTCTGCTCTTCCCTTTGCTGGGCAACGCCCATGTGGGTAGCCCCCACATCGTGTTTCAGGGCAAGGCGGGCTTGTTCCCGGTAACGGTGGTGGTTCGGCAGCCGGACGTAGTTCCTGGTCTGGTGGATATTCATATCCGGGTGCACGAGGGAGCCCCCCGTCAGGTGACGGCTCTGGCCATGCATTCCAGTACAGGACGCAAGGGCGCTCCACGGCCGGACCTGGCTCGACCCGTCGAGGGAGAGACCAATCTGTACAACGCGCAACTCTGGTTTATGACGCGTGGAGCCTACGGGGTGGAGGTGATGGTGGACGGGGAGGGTGGAGGAGCATTGATGGTCCCGGTGAATTCTGTGGCCTTGGAACGGCGGCCCATGCCCGCCTGGCTGGTAGGCATCGCGTCCGCTTTACTCCTGTTTCTGGCGGTGGGGGTGATTTCGATCTGTGTGGCTGCGGTCCGCGAAAGCACGCTCCCGGCCGCCACCCCGGTTCTGCTGTCGGGGCGACGGCTCCGGTCCTGGATAGGCGGAGTGCTCGGATTGACAGTCGTGGTGGGGGCGGTTTTCGGGGCTCGACTGTGGTGGAATTACGAGGACGAGCTGCATCAGTCGAAGGTGCTCTTTCGTCCGCTGCAGCACACCCTGGCTGTGGAAACCTCCGCCTCAGGCAGCCAGCTGCGGCTGGAGCTGACTGATCGTCGGATGAGCCAGCGCAACTATCGGTTGCTGCCGGACCATGGAAAATGGGTGCACTTGTTTTTGGTCGGGGCGGGGGATCGGCCGGCGTTCGCCCATCTGCACCCGGTTCGCGATACCAACACGCATACCTTTGTGTCCCTGCTGCCGAATCTGCCTGCGGGGGAGTATCGGGTGTTCGTGGATCTGACGCATGAGCAGGGTTTGACTCAGACCTTAACGAATCGGGTTCGGATCGAGGAGGGGCTTGCGGCGACTGGGAAACTGACCGATCCAGACGATTCCTGGAGTCCATCCCAGGCGCCGGGGGAGGGGACCTGCGGTCTGGGGCCGGGGTTACGGATGACACTCCAGCCAACTGCGCCTCTGCGAGTGGGGCAGCCGATCGGGTTAGAGGCTGCGGTCGCAACCGACTCCGGGGATAAGGTGACTCTGGAGCCCTATCTTCGCATGCTAGGCCACGCCGTGGTCATGCGTGCGGATGGTACTGTCTTTTCTCATGTGCATCCGGCCGGGACGCTGAGCATGGCAGCGGCGCGCAAGTTCGCCGCGAAGGATGGGGGGGAGGAGGCGGCCAGGGCGACCGATGCTATCTGCGGAGATTTGGATGCGCTGCCGGAGGCTCAGGCGATCGCCATGGGGCGTTTGGGCAAGGTGTCGTTCCCTTATGTATTCCCTTCCGCCGGCGAGTATCGGATCTGGGTGCAAGTCAAAGTCCAGGGTCGCATTGTGTCGGGAACGTTCAAAGTTCAGGTGGAGGCGGGAAGGAGTGATGAGTGACGAGTGACGAGTGACGAGTGACGAGTGACGAGTGACGAGTCCCCAACACCTACCACCTAACTCATCACTCATCACTCACCCAGTGCCCTTTCGTGTTTGCTCCGGTACCCCTTCTTGTTCATTCTTGTCCGCGGACAAGTGAACTCTTAATTTATGGATGCGCAAAACCTCGAAAATCTGAAGCAGTTTGTCCTGCAAAAAGCCATCGATTACGGCCCCCGGCTGATGGTGGGCATCTTGTTTTTGGTTCTCGGCTCGATGGTCGCGGGCTGGGCCGGAAAGGTGTTCGCCAAATGGCTCGAAAAGCGGCGTTTGGAACCCCCGGTCCAGCTACTCCTCACACGTTTGCTACGGTTGTTGGTGATGGCCGTTTTTGTGATGATGGCGATGCAGAACCTGGGCATCGAACTGCTGCCGCTGATGGCCGGTTTGGGTGTGGCGGGCGTGGGTATTGGATTGGCTTTACAGGGTGTTTTGCAGAACTTGGTAGCCGGGCTGCTCATTATCATCACGAAGCCGTTCCGAGTTTCCGAATACATTGAGATTTTGGGGGTGCATGGCGAGGTTCAAACCATCGAGCTGTTTTCGACCACCCTGAAGCACCCCGATCAATCGCGGGTGGTTATCCCGAATCGCAAGATCGTAGGAGAGATTCTGCACAATTACGGGAAGATCCGGCAACTCGACCTAACTGTGGGCGTGGCGTTGGATACCGATATGAGCCAGGCGATTTCGCTGGCGCGTGAGGTCGTCCTGGCAAATCCGCGCGTGCTGAAGGACATGGCTCCGGTCATCGGCATTTCGAGCCTGGGCGATTCAGCGGCGATTCTGTCGGTGAAGCCGTGGGTCGGTCTGCCGGATTTTGGCCCGGCGGGCGCCGAGTTGTATCAGGCGCTCATCAACCGCTTCCTGGCAGCAGGAATTCGCATTCCCTCGCCGCAGCGCGAGGTGCGCGTGATCAACGCGGTGGCCTAGCAGGCCGTCGGACTTAGAGTATCGTTCTGCAGGGTGCCCGCCAGGGCTATTCCTTGGTTCCAGGGCTTTCTTGGCGTCGGCCTGCTAGTAATCACCCCGACTCCGAGTCGGGATGGGAAGTTCGGTCTGACTGCTTCGAATCGGTCTGTTTTGCCTCAATTGAGTCTGCCCGCTTCATGTTCAAGAGAGCCTTCAGCGGATCGGCTCTTTTCCGCAGGAAAAATATCTAGCAGCCTGTCGCGACATTTCCTACGTCATTCTTGAGCACAAATGAGGTTCAAAGCCCGACTCACCTCAGGTGGGGACAAGTCCGACAGGCTGCTAGCAGCCAAATCGACTCTTGAGCTGGTCGCGGTAGTTGCGGCTCGAATTGAGCTTGGTTCCGTCGTGCAGGATGATCGCGTAGTCGCCGTGGAATAGGGGATGCATCTCCTTGACCCGCTCGGTATTGACGATCAGGGAGCGGCTGATGCGTAGGAATTTGGCGGGGTCCAGCCGGGCCTCCATCGAGTTCATGGTCTCCCGAAGCAGATGAACCGCCTTTCCCACATGCAGGCTGACATAGTTGTCTGCGGCTTCGATCCAATCGATCTCCGTCGGCTTAATGAGAATGATGCGGCCACTCGACTTGATGGAGATGCGCTCCGCAATCGTGGCCTTCGGCTTGGTTTCGCTGAGCAGTTGACTGAGCTTCGCGCGGAGGGCCTCCGGCTCTTTCGTTTCCAGCTGCCTGCGCGCCTTGGACAGGGCGCTGGCCAGACGTTCCTCATCGAACGGTTTCAGCAGATAGTCGATCGCGTGCACCTCGAAAGCCTTCACGGCGAAGGTGTCATAGGCGGTGGTGAAAATGACGGCGGGCAGGGGAACCTCCTCTGCTTCCAGAGCCGCCAGCACTCCGAACCCGTCCAGCTCGGGCATCTGGACATCCAGTAGCACCAGGTCCGGACGCTGCGATCGGATCGATTCCACCGCCTGCAGGCCATGGCTGCATTCGCCCACGATTTTCAGGGTTTGATCCTCTCCCAAAAGACGACGGAGCCGATCTCTCGCCAGCGGCTCATCATCGACAATTAGAACTCGAATGCTCATGGATCGATCTGGATTAGGTGGTTTGCATCCTGCTCGCTCAGGTCATCCAAGGCAAGACGACAGTTGCCCGGACTCCGCGTTCGGAACCGGCGACGACCTCGAGTTGGGCTTGGTCGCCATAGAGCTCATTGAGACGGGCACGAGTGTTCGTCAGTCCTATGCCCTCCCTCCGGGCGCTGGCCGGGGGGAGGCCGCGCCCGTTGTCCTCCACGATGAGATGGAGGCGGCTACCTTGCCGCTGAGCCCGCAGCGTGATCCTTCCCGGCAGCGATTGGGGTTCTATGCCGTGGCGGATGGAGTTCTCGACCAGCGGCTGCAGCACCAAGTTGGGCACTTTGGCTTCGAGTGTTTCCTCCTCGATCTCGATCGAGACCTGGAGTCGGTCGCCAAAGCGGGTTTGCTCGATCTCGAGATAGCGGCGGAGGAATCCGATCTCGTGGCGTAAGCTGACGGTCTGAGTGTTGCTGGTGTCCAGCGCCAGGCGCAGCAGTTCGCTGAGACGCGTGAGCATTCGGTCGGCAGCTTTCACATCCCGATGCATCAACTCGGCGATCGCATGGAGCGAGTTAAACAGGAAATGGGGGTTCAGCTGCATTTGCAGCGCCTGGAGCTTGGCCTGAGCCAGACTTCTCTCGAGCTCAACGGTTCGCAGATGCCGGTCCTGGAACTTGCGGTAGTAACCGACCGCGTGAGCAACGCTCACGATCACCCAGTAGATCAGCAGGTTGAAGTGCCAGGTCTTCAGGAACAACGGGGGCAGGGTTTCGCGCAGCGAGACGACTCGCCCATCGGGCGATCCGTGCCAGAGCCCAACCAAGGTCCGCAGGGCTACATACGCCAGCGAGAAAAAGAGGCTCGCAGTCAGGTGAATGAGCAGGTTGCGGGTCCAACGGCTGCCTTCGAGGTTGAGGCCCCGCGCGAGACGCATCGGGATGAAGGCCAGCACCGCGAATACATACCAGTCCGCCAGCGAGTACACCAAGGCTTGGCGCCAGAGGATGGGACGCCCCAGTTGAGAGCTCGAGATATAAAACTGTCCGGCGAAGGAGAGTCCGACCAGGGTCCAGAACATCCAGAGCAAGCCCCATCGTCGCCAGGCTGCCAAGTTGAGCGTGTTGGATGCTTCCATGAATCGTCAGCACCCTATCAAGACGCGCCCCTCAAGAACACGCAATTTTCGCCAGAGGTGCCTGTTCGGGATTTGATTTGAACTGGGGTAGGGCAGCCGGAATCTTCCCCCTCCGGGGGCGCTGAAAAGCTGTAGAGGGCTACAGGAAACCAGAACTATAAAACTCATCGGACCGCTTCGCGGTCAACTCCAAAGGCGCCTCGCGACTCGCTCGACCTTATGGAGTGCGGCAGCCCTCTCTCATCTTTACCTCCAAAAATGGGGACTAGATAAGTTGGGCGATGCCAGCGTTTCACACTTTGCGGGCAGGGCCCGAACCCGCCGGGTTCAAAGAGATCTAGGCGGGGGTGCTCGCACCCCCGGAACTGTTAAAAGTACGGAGCATCGCGCAGCGATGCCACCGGCTTCGGAGATTTGCATCACCCGACTCAAGGAACCTAATCAGTTCGTCCGTACGTTCGCCGACGGGTGGCACGCCTTTCAGGGTGCTGTTGAATAGGGGGCCGACAGACCGGGGGTGTCGCTGCGCTCCACACCCCGGCTAAACTCTTTGAACCCTGAGGGTTCTCGGCTTCGGCCTCAGGAACTCATGCGAAGAAGCGAGGATCTCCTACAGCTTGTCTAGTCCCCATTTTTGGAGGTAAAGATGAGAGACCTCTACCGCTCTTTGAGACCCGACAGCGTCGGGAGTCTCGGTGCGGTCAGATGCACCCTCACCCGGAATGAGCCCGAACTCCAAAGGTGAAGGACGCCAGTTTTCACTTCTCGCTTCCGATATACACTGTTAATGAGACTCATCGACATGCGAGCGAATACCTCTGTCCTAGGACGCTTTGGGGCCGCGATCTTCGGTCTGTTCTTCGCCGGATTAGGTGTTTTGTTCCTGGTCGTCGGCTCGAACTCCTTGCTCACGGAGGCGGCCTCCACCAGATGGCCGCAGGTGGACTGTCAAATTAGCGGGGTTGAACTGATTCCCTCTCCTAAAGCCGACGGGGGATTCGTCGCCACCATCCGCTTCGAGGGCCGATCGGAGGGGCGATCCTTCTCCGGTTCGCACGTGGAGCGAGACACGGATTACGCCGCTCTCCAGGCGTTGGCGGATCGTTTCCCCGTTGGATCTTCGGCCAAAGCCCTGGTGGATCCGGCGCAGCCTACCCTTCCTCGGCTGGCCGTCGGACAGCGGGGCTTGGGATCGTGGATGATGCTTCCCTTCCTGCTGATTCCCTTGGCGTTTGTGATCATAGGCTTGGGCATCGCAATCGCAGCCTTCCGGAGAAAGGGATCTCCAAAGCATTCGCAACCTCCGATCTCGGACGCGGTGGGTGCGCGGCGGCTTCGGCAGGTCTCGACGGGCGTTGGGGTGATCATTGGATTGGTGTTCACGTTCATCGGCGGGGGCATGACCTGGTGGGCTTTGGTCAAGCCCGGTCTCAGGGTGGCCGACGCGCGGAGCTGGAACCAGGTGCCGTGTGTCGTGGAGTTCAGCCGACTGGTGTCCATCCGAGGAAACAAGGGTGGATACACCTATCGCCCCGAGATTCTGTTTCGCTATCAGGTGGGGGGAAGGACCTTTCGATCGAGCGCCGTCACGTTCATTTCCGGCAGCAGCAGCGGGTCGGCATCGAAGCAGCAACTGGTGGATCAATACCGGCCTGGGTCCAGCGCGGTGTGCTGGGTCAACCCGCGGGATCCCGCCGACGCGGTGCTGGATCGCAGCTTTCCCGCCTTGGCCTGGTTGGGACTCGTCGCATTGGTGTTCTTCGGCATTGGGGTGGCGGTGTTGGGCGGGACCTTGGCAAAGGGACGTCGACCGGCCGTTATCCCACCGATCCAGAATTCGCCGCCTGTGCAGACGTTGTCGCTGCGGGCGGCGAGCACTCCGCTGCAGCGTGTTTTCCTCGCACTCGCTATCGCCCTCTTCTGGAATGGAATCATCAGCGTTTTCGTGGGCCAGTTTTTCAAAGGTTCGAATCAGGGGCGGGCCGACTGGGGACTCGCCTTGTTTTTGATTCCCTTCCTGTTGATAGGTCTCGGCCTGGTGGCGTGGCTGCTCCGGGAAATCCTGGCGCTGGCGAATCCCCGTCCTTCGCTGCAGATCAGCCCCGGTCGGTTGGTGGCCGGCCAACCTGTTCGCGTGCGTTGGAAGTTTTCCGGCGCGGCGGAGCGGCTTGATCATCTTCGGATCACTCTGATTGGGCGCGAGAGCGCGGAGCGGCGGCGAGGTAAGAACACGCATACGGAGACATCGGTATTTAAACGGCTGGCTTTGGTGGACACCGGCGAGACGGTTCGGTTTCGGGAAGGAGAAGGGGAGATGGTCCTCCCCGCCGACGCCCCGCCGAGTTTCGAAGCCGGGGCTCAAAAGCTCGAATGGCTCATTCAGGTCGAGGGCACCATCGCCCGCTGGCCGGATGTGGAGGTCGATTTTCCAGTGACCGTGGAAGCGGCGTTGGCGGGCTCCGGGCCGTCCGAGGTCGCAGGTTCAGGCGCGGCCGAGGGTCCGGATTGGCTGGAGAAAGATGGGTTCCGGTTGGGGGTAAAAGGTCGTCGGACCCATTTCCGTCCGGGGGAAGTCCTGGAGGGGGTGGCGGCTTGGACGCTGGATGTTCCTCCGGAAGCGGTGGAGCTCCGCCTGTTTTGGTATGCTGGCGAAGCCCTGAACGCGGAGGTTCAGTGTGTTGCCGAGGAGACCTTGACTGGGCTGCAAGCGCGTGAGATGCGTCCGTTCCGCTTCGTTCTTCCCGCGGGGCCGATCTCCTTGACCGGGAAATTAATCTCCGTGCGCTGGGGCTTGGAGTTGGTCGCTAGACGCCGCGATGTCACGGTCCTGCGTTGGGATCTGGTGGTTTCCCCCTTCGAAACAGTCCTGCAATTGATCCCGGAATCGCCCCCTTCCTTTCGCAGCCTCATTAGAGATTAGCCCAGATAAGTCAAGGGCAAGGGTTGCTTATACTTTTTCCCCTGCATTGACTGCTTTGGGTCGCGCCGGGTAGATACACGTTTACAAACCCCTAACCGGGGGTAGAAGCCGCTGCTCGACTCATGAACGTCATCACCCGATTGTGGCAATCGTCACTCGGAAAAAAGTACCTGATGGCCCTTTCGGGAATTGCCCTGTTTGTTTTTGTGGTGGGGCACCTGGTGGGGAATCTTCAGGTCTTTGCCGGACCGGACAAGCTCAACTCCTATGCTGCGCTGCTGAAGTCGCAGCCGCTGCTTCTATGGGGCGCCCGCCTCGGCCTGCTCGCGGTGGTGGGTATTCACGTGGCATCGGCGATCAGCTTGGCGGCTCAAAACCGCGCTGCGCGGCCGGTTGGTTACGCTGCCGGGCGGCCGCCGATCGCGGCCAGCTACGCCTCGCGGACCATGGTCATGAGTGGACTGATCGTGGCCAGCTTCATCATCTATCATTTGCTCCACTACACCTTGCTGGTTCCCGCGGTGAATCTGACGGGGAAGGACTTCTCGCAGTTGCACGAGACGGTGAAGGAGGGCGTGGAGCGCCATGATGTCTACCGGATGTTGGTGCTTGGTTTTCGCCAGCCGCTGGTGACCGGGTTCTATATCCTCTCGCTGGCGCTGCTCTGTCTGCATCTCAGCCACGGTCTCTCGGCGATGTTCCAATCCTTGGGTGTGACGCGATTCTCTCGGGCTGGCCGTGATTGCTTCGCGCGCGTCGTAGGCGTGGTGATCTTTCTGGGATACGCTTCCATCCCGTTGGCCGTGCTCTTCGGATTGGGGAAGGAGGTCGTGAAATAACATGGCAACGTTGAACTCGAACATCCCGCCCGGACCTCTCGCCCAGAAATGGGAGAAGCACAAGTTCAGCTCCAAGCTCATCAACCCCGCGAACAAGCGGAAATACAAGGTGATCGTTGTCGGCGCTGGCTTGGCCGGCGGATCCGCCTCGGCCACGTTGGCGGAGCTAGGCTACCAGGTGGAGAACTTTGTTTTTCACGACAGCCCGCGCCGGGCGCATTCCATCGCGGCCCAGGGCGGTATCAATGCCGCGAAGAATTACCAGAACGACGGGGATAGCGTCTTTCGTCTCTTTTACGACACCATCAAAGGCGGCGATTTCCGAGCCCGAGAAGCGAACGTGCATCGGTTGGCGCAGGTCAGCGTCAATATCATCGATCAGTGTGCCGCCCAGGGTGTGCCCTTCGCGCGCGAATATGGGGGCTTGCTGGACAACCGCTCCTTCGGCGGCGCCCAGGTCTCGCGAACATTCTACGCACGCGGCCAGACGGGACAGCAACTGCTACTCGGGGCTTACTCGGCCCTCTCCCGTCAGATTGGACTGGGGGCGGTCAAGTCCTACACCCATTCGGAGATGCTCGATCTGGTCGTGATCGACGGACACGCCAAAGGTATTCTGGTCCGGAATCTCCAGACGGGTGAGATCACCCGTCACGTGGCGGATGCCGTCGTCCTGGCGACCGGGGGCTACGGCAATGTGTTCAATCTCTCGACGTATGCGCGCGGGTCGAACACGACTGCGATCTGGCGGGCCTACAAGCGGGGCGCCTGCTTTGCGAATCCCTGCTACACTCAGATTCATCCCACCTGTATCCCGGTTAGCGGCGACTATCAGAGCAAGCTAACCCTGATGTCCGAGTCACTCCGCAACGACGGTCGGATTTGGGTATCCAAGAAGAAAGGCGATACCCGGCCGCCCCAGCAGATACCGGAGGAGGACCGCGATTACTACCTGGAGCGCAAATACCCCAGCTTCGGCAATCTCGCTCCCCGCGATATCGCCTCGCGAGCCGCCAAGCAGGTGTGTGACGAGGGGCGCGGCGTGGGCGAGACCGGCCTGGGCGTCTACCTCGACTTCTCAGACGCCATTAAGCGGCTGGGGGAAAACCGGATTCGCGAGCGCTACGGCAACCTCTTCTCGATCTATCACGAGATCACGAACGAGGATGCCTACAAGGCTCCCATGCGGATCTATCCGGCCGTGCATTACACCATGGGCGGGCTCTGGGTGGACTACAACCTGATGAGCAATCTCCCCGGGCTTTTCGTTCTGGGTGAGGCGAATTTCTCCGATCATGGCGCCAATCGTCTCGGAGCCTCGGCATTGATGCAGGGATTGGCGGATGGCTATTTCGTCCTCCCGGCGACCATCGGCAACTACCTCGCCACTCAAAAGCCGGACCAGCGGCCGAAGACGGACCATGCGGCCTTCAAGGATGCGGATCAGGCCCTTCAGGGGAGCATCAAAAAGATGCTCGGAATGAAGGGCAAGAAGACTCCGGCTGGTTTTCTGAAGGAGCTTGGCAAGATCATGTGGGATCATTGCGGCATGGCGCGCAACGAGGCCGGTCTCAAGAAGGCGCTGCAGCTGCTTCCCGCCTTGCGTGAAGAGTATGGCAGCAACCTGTCGGTGGCTGGGGAAGCGGGCGAGTTGAACCAGTCGCTGGAGCGTGCGGGTCGGGTGGCTGACTTCATTGAGTTGGGCGAGTTGATGTGTCTGGATGCGCTGACACGCGAGGAATCGTGCGGCGGACATTTCCGCGAAGAGCATCAAGAGGAAGGCGAATGCAAACGCGATGATGAGAAGTTTGCGCATGTCGCGGCCTGGGAATACACGGGCGCAGGCAAGGCCCCGGTTCGCAATGTTGAGCCGCTGGTGTACGAAGAAATCAAAATGTCCACCCGCTCCTATAAGTAATCGATCCATCTCATGAAAGTTCGAATCCAGGTTTGGCGGCAGAAGAACGACAAGTCTCCCGGGGCATTTCAGACGTATCAAACGCCTGATCTCAACCCGAACATGTCGTTCCTGGAGATGCTCGATGTGGTGAACGAGGAGCTGGCGGGTCGGGGCGAGGAGCCGATTGCCTTCGATCATGACTGCCGCGAGGGTATCTGCGGAACTTGTTCGCTGGTGATCAATGGCAAGCCTCACGGACCCAATAAAGGGGTCGCGACCTGCCAGACCTACATGCGAAGTTTTCAGGATGGCGACACCATTGTGGTGGAGCCGTTCCGCGCCCGTCCTTTCCCGCTGGTGAAGGACCTGGTGGTGGATCGCAAGTCGTTCGACAAGATCATCCAGGCAGGCGGCTTCATCAGCGTGCGCACCGGATCCGCGCCGGATGCCAATTCCACGCCCGTGCCCAAGGATGACTCCGATTTGGCGATGGACGCGGCTCAGTGCATTGGCTGTGGCGCTTGTGTTGCCGCCTGTAAAAACGCGAGTGCCATGCTGTTTGTCTCCGCCAAGGTCTCTCATCTGGGACTTCTTCCTCAGGGGCAGCCGGAACGCGATCGTCGCGTTCAAGCGATGGTTTCCACCATGGATGAGCAAGGTTTTGGCAACTGCACCGTGACGGGGTCATGCGAGGCGGTTTGTCCCAAGGAAATCAGTTTGGATTTTATCGCCCGCATGAACCGCGACTATGCGTTCACCCTGATCAAGGGCGAAACCCGTCGCGCCAAGGTCTCCGAAGGCGCGGGCTGAGCGGGTAGGGGGCAGGTGGTAGGTGGTAGGGATTGTGATCACCAGGCTTCCTCGGTGAGCAACCAACCTTGAAGCATGCGCACCCCCAAAGAACGGACACAACCCCCGACTCGTATGGACTGCGGTGGCACGACACCGCTGTTCCTTCACGCCACCACAAGCCTGTTCGCTCACCTCAAGCTAACCCGCCCCCTCAAAGTCTATCCGCCACTCGCAGGAAAAGCGGAGACGTGTCTCCGCAGTCCATAACACCTACCACCTACCACCTAACACCTTCCCCCAGCCCCCCCGCCCAAACTCCGGCGCATTCCCTGCTTGGCTCAACCTCAAAGCACGATACATTGGTCGCGCTGATGGCTAATCCTTTTCTTATCGAGAACTCCGAAGAGATCGGGGAGTTGCTCCGCAAATTCCCCGCGACGAGTCGCAAAAAGGGGGAAACTCTCTTCAAGCAGGGAGCCGTCAAGCAGATGAAGTGCGTGGATCCGGGCTCGGAGTATGAGGCGCTGGTCCAGGACGAGGAGTCCTGTGAGGTGCATCTACTCCTCGATCCGGAGTCTGGATGGCACGCCGAGTGTGACTGTTTTTCGAGCGGTAGTTGCAGTCACACCTACGCTGCCTTCAAGGCGCTGCTAGCCGAGCACAGCGTGGCTCAAGTGCAGAGCCTCAGCGGAGGAGGAGGAGTCAGTACTCCGGGGGCCTCCGCGTTGCAAAACTTTCGGGAGAAGGTGTCCACTGCGTTGGGGCGTTCCTTGAAGAAGGAGGAGGAGGAGTATTTACAGTTGGTGCGTTCCGCGTTCCGCCGGTGCAAGGACACGGGGCAGATTTCCTCGTTCGAACTCCAGCGACTCAAGCTTCCTCCCAAGGAGCCGGCGATACTTTTGGTGCGGATCGCCCCGTTTCCCCTCAAGAGTGAGCTCGAGTTCTGGCAGTGTCTCGCTTTGTTCGCCTCGCGGCAATCGATCGAAATCCCTCCTTTCCTCAGGGCCGTCACGGATACTCAGGCGATGGAGGAGCGGTTCGATCTGTGGGAGCGGAATCAGGAAATCAGATCCTGGCGGCAGCGTTTTTTCAAGCTTGGCAGATCCCTGGACGCTCCGAGCGGGGCGGCACCCGTCGTCCATGAACTCCGGCTCTGCGTTGGCGATTCTCATCTGCAACTCGACTGGCGCCCTCCCGGCATGGACTTTTTTACCAAGCCCACCCACGCCGAGCTGGATCGACTCGCCGAGCAGCTGAATGGAGGGTTTGCCACGCTCACCGAGGCAAGTTCCCTCATTTGGAGCACGCTCGTAGATCGCTCCGCAGCGGTTCGGCAGATCGAGTATTACTTTTACGATACGGCCGTCATGGGTCTCGTGGGCCGCCTGATTCGCCTGGCTTCGCTCGCCGATTCCTTTGTCACCCATTCCGGCCAGGCGCTGGAGCGTCCGGAGGAGCCGCTGCGCTGGGAGTTGACTCCGCCGGAGGCGCGGGCGGGATCGTATCGGCTGCGCCTGGTGGGCCCGGGAGATCAGCCGGCGCCTAAAATTCTTCGCGTCTTCGAGGGGAATCCCACGCTGTACCTGACGGCCGATGCCGTGTTCCGGGGGCCTTCGAAGGGGCGGGGCCCGTTTGATCATCAGAAAGAGCATCTGATTCCGGTGGCGGCGGTCGAGAGTTCCGAGGGAGTGACCTGGGCTCAGTCGATCGGCATTGCCCTGCCTGCGTCGATCCTGACACGGCTTCGTCCGGTCCCGATGCAGGTCAAGATTCGGTGTTCGATCGTGCCGCTTCATCTGGGTAGCAACGTCGAGCTGTGCCTCTTTGAAGTCACGGCGGTCTCCCCTGCGTCGAATCTGTCGGAGGTGTGGGGGAGGGAGGGTTGGAAGGAAGTTGGCGCCGAGGTGGGCGATCTTTCGGATTCCTCGGAGCCAGGGGGGGACATTACAGTTCCCGACCGATCGGCTCTGGAATGCATCCCCGCCTTGATGGAGCCTTTGGGGGGTGACTGGGAGCGCTATTTTGGAACTCTAAGCCTGCGAATCACCAAAAAGTTTCCCCAACTCTTCTCCACCTGGCTGGAGTCGGTGCCGTCCCATGTTGACGTGCAGCTGGAAGGGGAGCTCAAAGGGTTTGCGGATGGGACGGTTTCAGGTCGGGTGCGGTTGGATGTGACGGAGACAGATCTGGACTGGTTTGATCTGCGAGTGGTCTTGGACATTTCCGACACCCAACTGAGCGAGAATGAAATCAAGCTGCTGCTCAACGCTCGAGGCGGCTATGTCCGGCTGGCGGGCAAGGGATGGAAGCGCTTGGCTTTTGAGCTGAGCGATGAGGATGATGAGCAGTTGGCGCGTTTGGGGCTGAGCCCGAAGGAACTCTCGGCCGAGCCGCAGCGCATGCATGTGCTGCAGCTGTCCGATCCGGCGTCGAAGGGCTTTCTGAAGGACGATCAGATGGCGCAGATTCAACGTCGCGCCAGCGAGTTGAAGGCGCGGGTCACGCCGGCTCTGCCGGATGGAATTCGGGCGGAGCTTCGTCCTTACCAGCTGCAAGGGTTTCATTTTCTGGCCTATCTCACCGAGAATTCGTTTGGTGGGATTCTGGCGGACGACATGGGATTGGGCAAAACCCTCCAGACGCTCACCTGGCTGGTGTGGTTGCGTCAGCGGGCGGAGGGCAAGGAGGCCAAGCCATCTTTGGTGATCTGCCCGAAATCGGTGATGGATAATTGGAGATCGGAAGCGGCGAAGTTTGCGGGAGCGCTGCGAGTGAAAGTGTGGCCGGCCAGCGAAGTTGGGGAGTTCGCCCGTCGCACGGGTGAAGTGGATTTGCATGTGCTGAATTACAATCAGCTGCGCAACTTGGGCGAGGCGCTCGGGGAGATATCCTGGCAGGCGATCATTCTGGATGAGGGGCAGTACATCAAGAATCCCAGCTCGCAAACGGCCCAGATCGCCCGGGCCCTTAAAGCGGATCAGCGGCTGGTGTTGACCGGCACTCCCATTGAGAATCGGCTGCTGGACCTTTGGAGCCTGATGGCTTTTGCGATGCCTGGGATGCTAGGGAGCCGGAACCAGTTCGGACGACTCTACGACACCAAGGCGGATCCGCTGGCCCGGCGTCGGTTGTCCGCCCGGGTCCGTCCGTTCCTTTTGCGTCGAACCAAGGCCCAGGTGGCGAAGGACCTGCCGGATCGCATTGAGGAGGATTTGCTGTGTGAGATGGAGGGCGAGCAAAAGGTTCTCTATTCCGCGGAACTCAAGCGGGCTCAGCAGCTCTTGCTTCGGGTGAAAACCCAGAAGGAGCTGGCCAAGCAGCAGATGCATTTTCTGACTTCTTTGCTCCGGCTGCGACAGATCTGCTGCTCGCCTCGGCTGGTGGCTGGCGATTGCCGGGAGATGGGATCCAAGCTGGAGGCGTTGCTGGATCAGCTGGAGCCGCTCATGGAGGAAGGGCACAAGGTCTTGGTGTTCTCGCAGTTTGTGGACATGTTGAAGCTCATCCGCCAAGCGGTGGTTGAGCGTGAGTGGGCTCATTATTACCTAGCGGGCGAAACGGAGGATCGCGGGCAACTGGTGGAGCAGTTCCAAGGTCACGAGGGTGCCGCGGTGTTTCTCATTTCGCTGAAGGCGGGTGGTTTTGGGCTCAATTTGACGGCGGCGAGTTACGTGGTTCTGTTCGACCCCTGGTGGAATCCGGCGGTTGAGAATCAGGCGATCGATCGAACGCATCGGATCGGCCAGACCAACAACGTGATGGCCTATCGGTTACTGATCAAGGGAAGCGTTGAAGAGAAGATCCGTGTGCTTCAGCGTCGTAAATCGGCCCTGGCGGAGGATGTGCTTGGCGAGGAGAAATTCTCCCAGAGCCTGACCATCGACGATCTCAAGTTCCTCTTCTCTGATATTGGGTGAGGGGGCAGGTGAGTGATGAGTGATGAGTGATGAGTGATGAGTGATGAGTGATGAGTGACCGTCGTAATCGTAATCGTAATCGTCCCCCACCTGACAGCCTGAGCGTTTCACACAGAGGTCGCAGAGGGAAACCCCTGAGTTTCGGAGGTTGTTGAACCGCCAGGGACGCGAAGGACGCTATGTCTGCAGCGGAAGGAAGAATTTGGTTTAGATGGTCCTTGTGCTACTTCCTGTCTTCATACTCCTGCGCCTCTGTGATCTCTGTGAACACTGTGCGAGAGCATCCCGGTCCGGGCTCGGCCAGCGTTCGTGCAGTGAAGTAACAGCGGTGTCGTGCCCTAAGCATTACCCACAAGTTCGGAGGGCTTTCTCCCTATCCCAACGGGATTGCGCCTCAAAGCCCAGGGTTGGGAGGAACGAGCTACCCTGGGGAAAACGCCCTAGAATCCACAACCCCAAGGTGGGTTGCGGTTTGGTTTGGGGTGTTGGCCTATCCAGTCGCAACCCGCGATGGGGTTGTCAGAAAACAACGACTAACCCAGGGTAGGCGCTCCTGCGTCGCGCCAACCCTGGGCTTTGAGGCGGAATCCCTGCGGGATTCTAACATCTGGTTGAAGAAGTTGTGGGTAATGCTCAGGTCGTGCCACCGCGGTCCACGTCCCCTACCCCCTAGCACCTACCACCTACCACCTACCACTCCTCACTTCAGCTGTTCCACGATCCGAACAATGGTCTCGGCCATGTTGCCTACGGTGAAGCGGGTATGAACGGAAGAATGAGCTTGATGACTCAGGCGCTGGGCTAGCGCAGGATTGCCGGCGACCTCCACGATGCGCGCGGCCAATGCCTCTGGAGTTGGCTCGGCAATCAGCCCGCCGCCGGTGGAATCGATCAGCTCAGGGAATGACGCGTGCCTCGGCTGAACCGCGGGAACCCCGGCGGCCATGGCTTCAATGAGGTAAAGCCCGAAAGCCTCGCTGTAGCGGGCCGGGACGCAGAGCAGGGTGAGGGACTGCCAGAATCGAATCTTGTCCTCGCGGGGAAGGTTGGTATGAAACTCCACATCCGCCCACGCGCCCGCAGATCTCAATCGATCCTGGCACGTTCGCACGTAGGCTTCATCGGATGGCCCGCAAGCTCCTCCTACCTTCAGGCGTAGCTCGGGCAAGCTCTTCTTGGCGATGATGTAGGCCTCCACCAACACATCGAGCCCCTTCTCTTTGCACATGCGAGCAAAGAAACCCAGGGTAGGGATTGTCGGCAATGCCACGGGCGGCTGGACGGGATATCCGGTCAGACTGATGCCGTTGTAAACCACGTGGAGACGGTTTTCTGGAATTTCGATGCGACGGGCCATCAGTTCCCCGAAATAACGGCTGGGGGCCACGAACCCGTCGATCTCCTGTGCGCGACGACTCAGCTCGTTCCAGCATTGGGTTCGATGAGGTTCAGGCAAACTGTCGAGGAACTCATCCTCGCCTTGCAGCATGCAGACCACACGGGTACCGAGTTCCTGCTTAAGCCGACGGGCGAGGCCCAGCAGCAAGGCATTGGAGAGGAAAATCGCATCGGGAGCTGGCTGTCCCTTGAGCCACGACAGCAGCTCTTCGAGCTCTCGTGCCTGATGCCCGTTCTCGCCTTGAAGCATGGACAGAGTCAGCTCCCCGAGGTCGGCCGCTCGTGTCTTGGCCGCGCGACCCGCGGCTAGCTTCAATAGTTTGGGATGGTTGAGCAGGCTGCGAAACCAGTTGGGCGCATGCTTAAAGAGCGCCGATTGCTGCTCGAGGTAGACATTGATGCCTCCGAAAAAGAGTGGCGTCCCCGCGCTCTGGTCGGCCTCGTCCAGGGTCATGGGGAGGTAGAGCGGCAGCATGAGGGTGTCATGGCCTCGCCGTCGCAGTTCAGCCACGAGCGCATTGTCGCGGAAGCAGTTTCCGCAATACATGCCTCCTGCTCCTGGGGTAATCTGGATCAGTTTCACCGCAGCTTCGCTACCAGGCAGCGTCGTTTCTGTAAAGGTTCCACCGGAAACAACGCCCGACTCAGGCCACGGTTCGAGCTGGCGCACCCGAGGTCAGCGGTTGACCGTACGGCAGCTCGTCCGGCAGCGGAGCCACCTCACGAATCGCCGCCCAGAGCCGGCTGAAGTCCTTGTTCACGTCGCCCGACAGACAATCCGTGATGTCGCCGGCCAGTTCGGGATGTCGATCGGTGATGGTGCGGAAGCTGAAGTTGGGATCGTAGAAGGCATAGACCAGCTTGCGCATGTTCTCGAGCCCTGCGCGGATAGCGGTCGCATAAGGCGCGAATCGCTCCGGCGAAAAATCCTGGCTCACCAGCGCTTCGTGCACCGCGTCTCCCGCCATCACGCCGCACTTCAGGGCCAGCATGAGGCCGGAGGAGAAGACTGGATCCAGGAAAGCGAACGAATCGCCGACCAATAACAGACCCTCACAGCCGCAGTGGCGGGAGTGAAATGAGTATTCGTTGGTGATGTAGTACGGGCCGGTTTGCTGGCCATGGCTCAAGAATTCCTTGATCCAAAGGTTGTTCTCCACCTCCCGTTGAAACATAGCCTCGGGCGAGGTGATTCCGCCACGGCTGAGATACTTGCCCTCAGCCACGACCCCGACACTGACGCGGTTGTTGTGCTGGGGGATGTACCAGAACCATCCCTTTTCGGGAATCACGGCGACCGTCGTAGTCCCCTCGTCGATGCCGGCATCGCGCTTGGCACCTTCGTAGTAAGTCCAGACCGCCACTTTGTTGAGGTAGGGATCTTTGACGCGCCAGTGCTGCCGGACGGTGGAGAATGCTTCCTTGCCCGTGCAATCCAAGGTCATGGGCGCGTGAAAGTCCACCACTTGACCATCGGGGAGTTGCGCCCGGACACCGATCACCCGATCTCCATCCTTAAGCAGTTCCTTGACGGCGGTCTGCTCGAGGACCGAAACCCCGCGCTCGCGCGCGTGATCGAGGGCCATTTGATCAAACTCCGAGCGCAGGACTTGCCAGGTTTGAGCGACCGTGTCGCGATCGTAACGGTTGAAGAAGTAGAAAGGCTGGGAGGCCTTGCCATTGGGTGACACGAACTGGACGCTGTATTTCTTGATGAAGGCCGAGGCGCGCAGTTTCGGAATCAAGCCGAGACGTTCCAGGGGACCGTAGGTGAAGGGAATAAGCGACTCGCCAACGTGATACCGCGGGAACTTTTCGCGCTCAATGATGAGCACCCGATGACCATGCTCCGCGAGCACGGTGGCCGAACTGGTTCCCGAAGGCCCGCCCCCGATGATCAGCACATCCCATTGAGTTTTTGTCTCGGCAGTCATAGTCGATTCCCATCGTTGCAGAGTTAATGTGTCAAAGTTCCCCCGGTCGTCAAGGGGTGGTCGGGGGCAGGATTTCCACGATTTCGGCCAGCGGACGCTGCTGCGGGTCGGTGAGCGTGTTGCGCCGACCATAAAGAATTCGCGCCGGCTCCAGTTGGAGCGCTCGGCTGATCCATTCGTCCGAGACCACCTTTAAGAACGCCTTGGGACGGCTCAGGAAAGCGACGGAGCATTCCTTCAGGATTTGCCCCAGGGGCAATTTCTCATCCAGAATCAGGCGTCGGACCGGGCCCGGAAGCAGGTTGAGGTAGATTTTGATCGCGCCGAACTCCACCGGTCGGTTGCTGCCGTCTAGCCGCAGGACGACCTCGCGCAGATAGTAGTCTCCGCGAATCTCGCTGCGGAGGACTTCAAGATGGAGTTTTGCCTGGTGGAAGGCGGTGAGCGTTGAGGTCATGTCGTTACCATGAACCAGCAGCGAACGTTCCGGTTCCGGCACCGCCTCGCCGGGAATCGACTCAACCCGGGGCAGGGGCATTCCCATTTGCGCGTAGAAGTCGTCCATGGGGTATACCATCGGCAACACGCTGGGAGTGATGGGCGGAGTGCTGGAAGAGCTGTGCGGCATGGATGAGATCAGGCGTAGCGGGTGTTGCGGTGTTCGGGGAGGAAAAACTCATGCAGCAGGCGGTCGACCTGGAGCAATCCTTGCCGGTTCAGAGTAATCGAGTCGCCTTCGATCCTACCAAAGCCCCATTCCTCCAGCGTTCGCAGCGGCTGGGCGAAGCGAATCCGGGGATCGATGCCGAATTTGGCCTGATAATAGGCTGCGCTGGTGCGGCCCGTTTTCAGCTGGAGAATAAACTCTCGTATCAGCCGTTCGTCAGTCGTGGGCGTCAGCGCGCGGTAAACCGGCGAGCGCCCTTCCTGGACCGCCTTCAAGTAGGGTTCGAAATCGTGCAGGTTCTGGTAGTGAGTTCCTCCGATGTGACCGAAGCTTGCCACTCCCAGTCCCAGCAGGTCTGCTCCGGCCCAGAGTCGGTCACGGTAGAGGAAGCGGGTCTTCTCCTTGCTCTTCACGACGGTGTAGGCGGTGGACACGGAATACCCCGCCTTCTCAAATTCCGAAAACGCATAGTCCACCCAGCCCCGCTTGACCTGCCAGTCGGCCACGGGCGCGGTCAGTTTCCCTTCCGCCTTCATCTGCTGATAGATGGTGGTGTTGTAGGGGATCTCCATCTGATAGATGGTGACGCTATCCGGATCCATCGCGATCGCCTTGCGAACGCATTCCCGCCAGTTCTCCTCGGTCTCCTCCACCATGCCGGCAATGAGGTCGATGTTGATCTGGGGGAAACCGATCTCCCGGGCATAGGAATAGGCGCGCTGGATCTCCTTGCTGTGATGCGCCCGTCCGTTGATTTCGAGGATGTGGTCATCGAAGTTCTCCACACCCAAGCTGAGGCGAGTGACGCCCATGTCACGAATGGCGCGCAGCTTATGGTCGGTGAGAGTGCCGGGTTCGGCCTCGAAGGTAACCTCCTCGACTTCGTCCCAGGGCAGCAGGTGCTTCATTCCGTCAGTCAGCCCCTTCAACTGATCCACCGAGAGGTAGGAAGGTGTGCCACCGCCGAAGTAGATGAAGCTGGGTTTGCGCCCGCCGATGAACGGTTTCTGCGAGTAGTAGGTGAGTTCCTTGATCGCGGAGTCGATGTAGCTGCGAATGCCCGTTGAATCCTTGTCCGTGTAGACCCGGAAGTAGCAGAAGTGGCAGCGCTTTCGGCAAAAGGGTATGTGGAGATACACGCCCAGCGGTGTGCCAGGCTTGGGGGGACGTTCCAACGAGGCTTCGAACTCGCAAACCGCGTCGGTTTTCCAAGCAGCGAAGGGTGGATAGTTGGAAACAAAGTAGTTGCCGACCGTCGTCTCCTTCTGGATCGGAGGAGCGGAAGTCCCGGGGGCTGTGAGGGGGAGGGTGGTTGTGCTCATCGGAGGAATTCCTTGGGGTGGACGTTCAACTGGGGCTTCGTCAGGTGCGGTGCTGAGATGAGGGCGGCGATGTTCATGGGGTTCCGAAGCAATAGATGCGACCATCCTCCGACCCCACGATGATCCGCCCCTCCGCGATGGCGGGGGAGCTGCCGACCGCCTGGCCGATCTCGTAGGACCAGATCTCTTTGCCATCCGCCAGGGACACCAGGTAAAGGAAGCCGTCATCGGATCCCACCACCACCTTGTCGTGGGACACCACCGGGGAACTGTCGACCTTTCCACGCGTGGCGAAGGTCCAGACGGAGGTGCCATCGGAACGCTTCAGGCAGTGGAGGCGCTTGTCCCTGCCGCCAAAGATGACGCGGTCCGCGGTGACCGCCGGCGAGGAGAAATAAGGGAAGTTACGGTCCTTAAAGCTCCAAATGTTGGTGCCCTTCTCCAGGTCGAAGCAGAGGAATTCGTTTTCGTAATGTCCCACGTAGGCGTATTTCCCGACCAGGGCGGAAGATCCCGCTATGTAGGCCCCGGCCTCGAATTCCTTGATTTTGGATCCGTTGGTGAGGGAGATGACGTGAATGAGCGCATCGCACCCGCCGAACACCGTTTTTCCTTCGGACACTGCCGGAGTGCCATTGATGTAATTGCTGCTTTCGTACACCCAGTTGCTCTTTCCGGTGGCAGCCTCGAGGCAGTACAGTTTGAAGTCGTAGCTCCCCGCCAGGATCCATTTCTCACCTGGCTTGGGTGAGGCAACCCAGTTGGGCCCACCGAGAATCTTGTCGCCGGTGGCGAATTTCCAGTCCAGCGCCCCGGTCTTGGCATTCAGGGCGTACAGGTGGGTGTCTTCCGATCCGACATAGACTCTGCCTTCCAGCACCAGCGGGGAAGATTCGACTCCTCCTTCGGTCTTGAACTCCCACGCCTTGGCCCCCGTTCGGAGGTCCAGCGCGTAAACCTTTTGATCCAGGGAGCCTACGTAAACCTTCCCTTGGGCTATCGCGGGGGAGGACTTCACCGCACCCCCCGTTTTGAACTCCCAGAGCTTCGTTAGCTTGTTGGGTAAGCGGTTGGTGGAGATGCCCGTCAGGGAAGGGTTGCCGCGGAACATCGGCCAATCGTCAGCCTGAACGGAGGAAGTCCAACCAGCCAGCAAGATTGCCCCTAAGAGCACTGCGGCGGTCGAAGCGATCGGAGACTCAGAACCAGACACTCTCATGCGTTTTCAGGTTTCCAAACCATGCCTTGCCAATATGTAAGCATCTGAGTGGGTTGGCAATGAAATAATACCTACACGTATCAATTGGGTGGGGGGTGAGGAATCGTCCTTCCGCTGCTCGGTAGATACTGCACCCCTGGATGGTCTCTTTCTTCTCCGCGCTCTCCGCCCCTCCGCGAGAGATTCGGGTAGTTCTTCCGAGTCAGGGGAGGGAGCTTTTCTCGCGGAGGCGCGGAGAGCGCGGAGAGGAACCAGGCTCTATGGAGCGCGGAGACACGTCTCCGCTTTTCCTGCACGCGTCGGAGCGGCTGCTCATGCGCCCATTGTAACTAACTGCTTCGGAGGGGGCTAACCGGGGGCGAAGGAACAGCGGTGTCGTGCCCTGAGCATTACCCACAAGTTCGGAGGGCTTCCTCCCTATCCCAACGGGATTGCGCCTCAAAGCCCAGGGTTGGGAGGAACGAGCTACCCTGGGGAAAACGCCATAGAATCCACAACCCC
>JAEUHE010000078.1 GCA_016793885.1 Verrucomicrobiales bacterium | reverse complement strand
GCTGGGCTGAATGTTGCCAATGTGCGAGACGAAGACGAAGCCCTTTCCGTCGTTGATACCTAGCGGCGCGCGCGCTCCAGAAGGCTTCGCGCCGTGTGCTTGTTGCAAGACCACGCGGCGGTAGTGCTGGCCTTCGGTGGTTTTGATGTCGTAGGGCGCAGTGCGGGACAGACGAGCCAGCCGTTCGAACAATTCTTCCATCTGCTTTCCTGTCAACAGATCGTCCACCTTGCCCCGCCCAGTCGGCACCAGTTGAAAGACGCTCCAGAGCGCGGGCCGAATCTCATCGAGCAGGCGGACGAACGAGTCGAACTCGCAAAAGTTCTGGCGGGTGAAAGTGGTGTTGATCTGGATGGGAATGCCAGCCAGCGCGGCGTTGGCGATGGCTTCCATGGTCCAGTTCCAGGTGCCTGCGACGCCGCGAAACCGGTCGTGCGTCTCGCAGCTCGCGCCGTCGAGACTGAGCGAGATGCGTTCGACTCCCGCCGCCTTGAACGCGTTGAGGTCCGCCGCCGCAAACTCCGGCGTCGCGCTGGGACTCAAACTCACGCGCAGCCCGCAATCGGTCGCGTGACGGATGAGCGTTTGAAGATCGGGTCGACGAATGGGGTCGCCGCCTGTCATCACGAAAAGTTTGGGTTGGCAGCGTGCCACTTGCTCGATGAACCGCGACGCCTCTGGTGTGTTCAGTTCCAGAGGGTGCTGGGTCAGGTTCGCCTCGGCTCGGCAATGGCGGCAGGCGAGGCTGCACGCGCGCGTCACCTCCCAGATCACAATGAACGGCCGGTCGTCAAAATCGAACTTCATGGACGGAGGCTGAACGCCTTGGGGTGTCCCCGCCTTGACCCGCATCAAGATCAGTCATCTTGGCCAAACGGTGATAAACATGACCCCGGTCAAAGAAGTCCGGGGCGCTTCCACCGAAGATAACCGTGAGCATGGAACCGTGCCCGCCATGCTGCGGAATACGGGCCGGACCAAAAAACCGACAACCCATCATGAAAAAGAAAACGCAAATCATCCGAATCGTCATCACGCTCTGCGCGATGTGGATCACCGGAGCGGCACTGGCCGCTGAATCCGAAGTGAAGAAAACCGGTCCCAAAGCGGTTGATCCCACGATTCAGGGGGAGGAAAACGCGGTCCTGACTCAGCCTCCCTTCGTGCCCCCACCCATCAAGCGCTCGCACGCCACCAAGATCATCGTGCGGCTCGAAGTGAAGGAGCTGGTGAAGAAGATGGCCGACGGAGTGGAGTATCTGTTCTGGACCTTCGGTGGCGATGTGCCGGGAAGCTTCATCCGCATCCGTGAAGGCGATTTGGTGGAGTTCCACCTGGCCAATCATCCTTCGAGCAAAATGCCGCACAACATCGACCTGCACGCGGTCACCGGGCCGGGCGGCGGTGCAGCCTCGTCGTTCACAGCTCCGGGGCACGAATCGCAATTCACCTTCAAGGCGATCAATCCCGGCCTTTATGTTTATCATTGTGCCACTGCGCCTGTCGGCATGCATGTCGCCAATGGCATGTATGGACTCATCCTCGTGGAACCGAAGGACGGTATGCCCAAGGTGGACAAGGAGTACTACTTGATGCAGGGCGATTTTTACACGGCGGGCAAGTACGGCGAGGAAGGCTTGCAGATGTTCGACCAGAGCAAGGCCGTGGATGAGCGTCCCACTTACGTGGTATTCAACGGTTCCGTCGGCGCGCTCGTGGGCGACAAAGCGATCACCGCCAGCGTCGGGGAAACGGTGCGCCTCTATGTCGGCAACGGTGGGCCGAACCTGGTGTCCTCCTTCCACGTCATTGGCGAAATCTTCGACAAGGTCTATGCCGAAGGCGGCATCAAAATCTCGCAGGAGCAGGTGCAGACCACCCTGGTCCCTGCGGGCGGATCGGCCATTGTTGAGTTCAAGACCGAGGTGCCGGGCACCTACATTCTAGTAGACCACTCGCTCTTCCGCGCGTTCAACAAGGGTGCGCTCGGTATGCTGAAGGTGAGCGGCCCCGAAAACCTGATTGTGTATTCGGGCAAGGAAGTGGACGCAGTCTATTTGGGTCGCCAGGCAGAGGCAGGCTCGGAAGCGGAGAAGCAAGTCGCCGCCCTCCAGGCGCAGATGAAGGAGGCAATCAAGTCCGACCCAAAAATCTCCGGACTGACCAAGGAAATCCAAATCGCGAAGGGCAAGGGCGTGTTCATGCAAACCTGTTTCGTCTGCCACCAGTTGAACGGGGAAGGCATCCCCGGGCAGATTCCGCCCTTGGCCAAGTCGGATTACATGATGGCGGACAGGTTGCGCGCCGTGCGGAACATCCTCTTCGGACAGACCGGCGAAGTCGTCGTCAATGGCAAAACCTATAATGGGACAATGATCCCGCTGAACTACCTGTCCGACGAGGATGTGGCGAACGTGGCGACCTACGTGATGAACAACTTCGGCAACTCTGGCGACGCGGTGAAGCCCGAAGAAGTGCGCCGCATCCGCAGCGAGGCACCGGCACCGGTTGTGAACAGCTTCGAGTAAGGACACCGTCATGAATCACCAGACCGCCCTTATGTTGCCTCTCGTGCTCCTCGCCGTGATGGCGGTCTCGGGGCCAGCCCAGGCACAGCAGCGGTCGGCAGACACTCCACCGGCAGGCATGACACTGGTGCCGGCCGGCCGTTACACGCCGTTGTTTCGCGCAGAGAAAGATCCGAAGGACGTCCCCGTCCCTCGGTTCTGGCTGGATATACTGCCGGTCACCAACGGGGACTATCTGGAGTTCGTCCGCGTGCATCCCAAGTGGCGTCGATCGCAGGTGAAACGCATTTTCGCGGACGCGGAATACCTCAGACGCTGGGCTGGTGATCTCGATCCCGGCACCAACGCGCCGGTTAATGCGCCAGTCACGCACGTCTCGTGGTTCGCTGCCAAAGCCTACTGCGCCTGGAAGGGAAATCGCCTGCCGACGACCGCCGAATGGGAATACGCCGCCGCAGCCAGCCCGAACTGCACCGATGGTGAAAGGGATCCTGAGTTCGTGCGCCAGTTACGGCACTGGTATTCGACGCCATCGCCGGAATTGCTCCCACCTGTCGGGCGTGGTCGCATGAATGTCTTCGGCGTTCATGATCTCCACGGGCTCACCTGGGAATGGGTGGCAGACTTCAACACCGCGATGGTCACTGGAGATGCACGTGGCGACACGGGCCTCGACCGTCAGCTCTTCTGTGGCAGCGGATCAGAAGGTGCGAAGGACACCTCCAATTTTCCTGCTTTCATGCGCTACGGCTTTCGCAGCAGCCTCAAGGCGGGCTATACCATTCACAACCTCGGCTTCCGCGGTGCGCGGAGCCTCCACCCCAACGACAAATGAGAATCATCACCCTGACGCTGGCATCGCTGGCGATCGCCTTCTTGCAGACCGGCTGCTCGACTGTCTCTGAAACACCTTCCTGCTGCTTGAAGCCGGTGGACTCCGGCCAGCCCATGTCGGATCAATCGCTTTTTCAGCTCGATTCCACCTGGACCAACGACCAGGGCAGGGATTTGAAACTTGGCGCGCTGGGAGGGCCTCCGCTTGTCGTCACCATGTTCTTCGCCAAGTGCGAGTTCGCCTGTCCCGTTCTGGTCCACGACATGAAGAAGATCCAAGCCGCGCTGCCGGAAGACGTACGTTCTAAGGTCGGCTTCGTGCTCGTCTCCTTCGACACCGACCGTGATACTCCACTCGTGCTGGCCGAGTATCGAAAGACTCATGAACTGCCCGCGAACTGGACGCTTCTGCGCGGCACGGCCGATGACGTGCTTGAACTTGCCGCGCTCCTCGGCGTGAAGTTCAAGAAGGATGCCCGCGGCCAATTCGCGCATTCAAACGTCCTCACGGTTCTGAACCCCGGCGGCGAGGTGGTTCATCAGCAGGTCGGGCTCAACCAGGCACCACACGAAACCGTCAAACAACTCCATCGACTCCTCCACCCATGAGCATGCCAGCCATCAGCCAATTCAAGCGACTCGATGTTCGAACCCTCCTGGAGCGTGGGGAGGAACCCCTGCCGGCCATCCTGAAGCGAGTCCAAGAACTTGCCGCTGGAGCAGGTTTGATTGTCATCGCGCCGTTCCTGCCGTCTCCGCTGATTGAGCTGCTTGGCAGCCAGGGCTTTGAATCGAAAGTCGAACACGGGGAGGCAGGGAGTTGGATTGTTTACTTCTGGCGAAAATGTGACTAAACACACCAGCCATGACCACCTCGCTGGCCGAACATAAGCAGACCGCCCTGGCCAACGCCCTTCGGAGCTGCCAGCTCTTCGCAGGCATGTCTTCGCTTGAACTGAACACCCTTGCCGAAATCACCGTGGTTAAATCTGTCCCCAAAGGCAGCTATCTGTTTCATGAGGGCGACCCGTCCCGCGGCTTCTACGTCGTCCAGACCGGCGCCATCAATGTTCATCGAGTCACCGCTGTCGGCAAGGAGCAGGTCATCCGCGTCTTTCGCGCCGGTGAATCCTTTGCTGAAGCCTCCCTTGCCACGGACAAGGGCTACCCCGCCGACGCCCGCGCGCTGGAGCAATCGCAGGTGATGCTCGTGGACAAAGCCGGCATGCTCGCGCTCCTGCGTCGGCAGCCGGAACTCGCCCTGCGCATGCTTGCCTCGATGAGCTCGCACTTGCGCATACTCGTGGCTCAGTTGGAGGATCTCACGTTGAAGGATGTCGAGACCCGCCTCGCCAACTGGCTGCTTAAGCGCTGCCCGAATCCCGCTAGCGACAGGCCTTTGAAGATCGAGCTGACCATGACCAAACGCGACCTTGCCTCCGAACTCGGCACCGTGAGTGAAACCTTCTCGCGCACACTAGCCAAGTTCCGCGAACAGAACCTGATCGAGGTCAAAGGCCGGAGCGTCAGTGTTCTGAACCCCGCTAAACTCGCCGCCCTCCTGCGTCGCAACCTCGGTGAGTGAAACCCGGGCATCACCCGTCTTCACGCGAACTTCAAATCGAAAGCTTGATCCCAGTCAAGGCCTGCTGCCTGGAACAAGGCTAGCATTCACACCATGAATGCTACTGTGTCTGAACACTTGATTGACGTTCGAACGATGCCGCCGCGCGAACGGCATCCGAAGATTTTCGGTATGTGGGAGGAGCTAGCTCCGGGCGCGGCTATTCTCCTCGTGAATGATCACGATCCTGTTCCGCTCTATTATCAGTTCGCCTGCGAGTACACCGGCACGTTTCGCTGGGAATATTTGGAGCAAGGGCCGGATATCTTCCGGGTTCGCATCAGCAAGGGAGACTTCGTTGATCCGGGCTTCGTGCCCACCGCACGTCCCAAGCAATCTTGCTCGGTGCCCAAGGCTGTGCCTATCGAGTTCGTCAATCCGCTTGATTTCGACACTCTGTAAACGGGATCAGAAGCCTGCCCTCATGGTCACCCACGACGTGGCTGAGGCGTTTTTGCTATCCGACCGCATCGTCTGCCTGGCCGACGGACCAGAGGCCTAGGTGGACGAGATCCCAACCCAACCTAGTCCCCATTCATGAACAACCATCGCACACGTCATCTCGCACCGATCGCGCTGGGAGCGCTTGCTTTTGCTCACAGCGGGTCGCTTCAGGCGCAATATGCGCCGCCCCCGCCGCCAAAGCCGTTTCAAGGGTTTATCAATGAATGGTTGCGTAAGGATGACCCCTACATGGCGGCTTGGGATATCGGTGGGTCGGTCCGGATGCGATATGAGTTGAAGGACAACTTCGGCATCGCCGGAGCTCCGGGCTCGCTGGACTTTCGCAACAAGAACGCGGACGTGGACAACGCCTATCTCATGGAGCGCATCCGGTTGCGTCTGGGGTACTCCGCTCAATGGTGGAGCGCGCTGGTGGAAGGGCGCAGCAGCCTCGTGCAGGAGGATGACCGATTCGCATCGACTTCTCCCGTGCTCTATAAGGGACGCGGCCCCGAGGCGGACAGTATCGATCTGCACCAGGCCTACGTCACCCTGGGCAATCACAAGGAGTTTCCGCTTTCGCTCAAGGTCGGAAGGCAGGAATTGTCCTATGGCGAGGAGCGTGTGGTCGGAGCCTTTGCCTGGAACAACATCGGGCGAGTGTTCGACGCCGCCAAAGTGCGATGGCAGAACGCCTGGTTTGGCGCGGACTTTTTTACGAGTCGGGTGGTGATCCCGGAAGATTCCCGGTTCAACGTCAGCAATGACTACGATTACTTCTCTGGATTCTGTGCCACCTCGCCTTTGATCCAGAAGCATTCCTTGGATTTCTACTTTCTCGCGAGAAACGCGAGCGCTAAAGCAGCTCTTGCCGAGCTCGCCCCGCAAGCTCCCCAGCCGAGCGCTCGGGATATCTACACGTTAGGCGCGCGCCTCAAGTCATCTCCAGGGCAGTTTGGCAGCTGGGACTACACCGTGGATCTTATCGGGCAGTTTGGTCACTTCAACGACACTCGCGTCGGAGTGCCGCTGCGAAGCCAGGAACATCTGGCCTACGCTTATATCCTCCAAGGCGGATACACCTTCGCCGAATCCTTTGGAACACCTCGCATCGGCCTGGAGTATTCCCACGGATCAGGCGACTCGGATCCGAGGGACGACAAGCACGGCACCTTCGAGAACCTATTTCCTACCAACCATAAGTTCTATGGTTACATGGATTTCGTCTCCCTGCAGAACATCCACGA
>JAEUHE010000077.1 GCA_016793885.1 Verrucomicrobiales bacterium | reverse complement strand
GGTGGACTGGTCGGTGGAACATCCGAACCCAGACGAGTTCACCTTAGATTTTGCCCAAGGCAATGGTGTGATGGTGCGCGTCGGATACGTTTGGATGACGGACGGTACCCAGCATACGGCCATTTGGTTTTCTAGGGACGGCTCTCGATGGACCCTGTCGGACGCTGGACGGAGTCATGTGTCTGGAGTCGAGCATGTCGCCTTCGGCAATGGGCGATTTGTGGTCCCCTACGAGGTGCGCACTTCCCAGGGCCTGGGTGGCTGCTTGGTGAGCACGGATGGGGAGCATTGGGTCCAGAGTCAACCGGTTGAACCCCCGATTGAACGTGTCCGCTTGCTTCACTTCAGCGAAGGGAGGTTTACGGCTGGTTTTGGAGGGAAGGTGCTTCATCAGAGCGAAGATGGCCTTCGCTGGAGGCGGCTTTCCGGAACGGCTCTGCAAACAACTCCCATCGGCCTGGCGAGATCCGGTTCCATTTGGGTTGCGGTCGCACCGTCCGCAGCCATCTTGTGGTCCAACGATGATGGTGCATCATGGTCTTTCGCAACACACCCCGAAGCTCGTTCGTTGAGCGACGTGGCTGCGGCCGAGGGAGTCTTTGTCGCCGTCGGGGAGGACGGTAAGATCCTCACTTCCACTGATGGCGCCACCTGGACGGCTCGAGACAGCGGGATTGTAGCACCACTGGACCGCGTTCAGCATGAGCGGGGAGTGTGGTGGGTGTTTGGGGCCAAGGGACTCGTCCTCACCTCAGCGGACGCTCTCACCTGGAACATTCTATCCTCGCCCGCTCCTAGTTTTTCCAGTGTCGCAGGTGGTGATAAGGGCTTCGTGGCGGTCGGGCGCGGTGTCAGGGGATATTCGCCCGATGGACTGACATGGGACTTCAAGCCGGCGACGAATTGCTCTTCGGTCGCTTATGGCAATAGCATCTTCGTCTGCGGTTCCGATCGTCTGCACGTCTCGAGCAACGGGCTGGATTGGGTCGACGTGGAGACCGGACTGAAGTTCCTTTATGGTACAGTGTTGTTTGGCCAGGAAGAGTTCCTGCTCGTGACTCAAAGGGGCCCGTTTAATACAGCGTTTACCTCCGAGGACGGGTTTCACTGGGAGGAACGATATCGGTTTGAGACCTGGATCTTGAATGATGTCATCGCCGTTGGAGGACGTTACTTCGCAAGCGACGAGATTTTGCAGAGGGCAGGCTTTCTCGATGAACTCCCTTGGACTACAGCCGGAACGCCTGAGCCATCCTCACGTGAAGCTTTCTCAGCCATCGCTTCCGCCCACAACAAGGTGCTATTTTTCTCGGAGGAGGGGTGCTTCGATTACTCCCCGATCCTTGATTGCAGAAATAGGGGAGGTTTTTTAGGTGACCCTCTGATTCAGCGTGCTATGACGGTTGGACGAGACATTTTTCTCATCGGTGGAGGGGTGGGTTACAGGAAGGCGGCGATGCTTCCGCAGCTCTGGCGACTTGATTCGGACGAGTTGGGTTTTGCGGTCGACACCATGCCTCCCGTGACGCGCTCTATCGCGAGTGTTGCCAGTGATGGACGTTCGGCAGTGGTTGCCGTTGGGGATGGCCTGGTGATGTATCACCGTTTGGGAGACGACTTTCTGGACACACCCAAACTGCACATCTACAGCGAGGCCGGCACAATCCGCGTCTCGTTCTATCATTCACCTGGATTCACTTACACTCTTCAATACTCGATGAACCTTAGTAACTGGGAACTCGAACCGCGCTCACCGGAAGGAGTCAGTTTTAGTGATCTCGATTACGTGGGAGGCATGACGAATTGGAAGCTACCCGCGTTTCAAGGTACCAAGTTTTTCCGGCTCCTGGTGGAGTGATGTTGCTACAAACTCGAGGCGTCGTCCGAGACAACCTTGTAAACATTGAATGCTTATGGAAATACCTATCACTCAAATCACGAAGTCCTTTCGGGAGTTCTATCCTGAAGCGACCCTTCGCAACAAAGTCCATTACGCCTTCGCGCATCAGTTTCTGCCCGGTTACGTCTGGCAGAATCCGTTTGCGTGGTTCTCCTATAGCGATTGCCAAAAAAGATTTCCGAAATAGTTGAAAATAAAACTGGTACTTTTTGCCGGGTTATGGTTGAACCTGAGTGTTGCGCGCGCTCGAGGTACATCCGAATGCTGAGAACGCCACCCTAGAAGAACTAGCG
>JAEUHE010000076.1 GCA_016793885.1 Verrucomicrobiales bacterium | reverse complement strand
CCTTCAGTGCTGTCTGTCGAAGTCGAATACATGATTTGTGCCAGCGGGGTCTGTAACCTCATACCAGCCCGACCAATAACGCGGACGTACTACACGCGAATCCAGGTATCTGGCGGGCGCGAAGAACATCAACCCCAAATCACTCCTCATAAAACGAGGTCGGTAGGAACAGGAGACGGAAAAATACTCACTCGTACCTCCGTCATTACTTGGCTGGGCACCGCCGCGAGCTACCTTGCGCTGTGCGCTCAGGAAATATGCTATCAGATACAGTGCAAGGATGGTCGCACAGATCCCAACAAGCCATGCCCCTCCCTCAAGAACGGATCGACGTGCACTCATATAGCCCAACATTGTTCTTGAATGGCAACTCCCCGTGCCAGTTTATCCATTAACGGCCGGAGTATTGCGTCGTTATTATTTATTGGAAGGTACATTGCGTCGTGATGCCCATTGCTGGTTAGTGGCCACAGGACCGCCGATTTATCTATTATTGGCAGAATGGGGGCACAACTTGCCGTGAGGCTCGAGTGCAGGTGTCATCGCGACAGGGACTGTGGCTTTGATGACGATTACGATTACGAAGTAATACCGAATCGAACACCTGTCCTGCGTAGCCGGTCAAATCACTCGTCACTCGTCACTCGTCACTCCTGCAACGGAAGCGATTACGATTACGAGGAGAAGAGAGGAGGAAAAACCGGGAAAGGCTGCCGCCCTTGGGGTTCAGATCAATACTGACCCCATTTCTTGATTGGCACTCTCCGATGCCGCTTGCACCGTGATTGACTCCTCACCCGCCGCTCCGAACCGCACCCCGAGACACTACCTCGTCACTAAGACTCCTGCTGTGGGGATAACGATTTCCTCGGTCGCTCTTCTCTTAAGATCACACTACGCCGCGACGGACGGAATGTCGAGACGGAAGTCGTTGAAAATGAAGGGAACTCCGCTCGATGTGCGGGGACAAGCCGAGGGGGAATGTATTGCCCAGTAGAGTAGGAGCGGGGGGTTACCCCGCTCCCCTCGTTAAACCGTACATAGAGATTTCCACTATACGGCTTTCGTGCACATGCTTCGTCGGAAGCGTTCGCAGTTTACAGCGGTTTCAATCCTAGTTGTCGTACGAAAGCATACCAACTCATAGAGTGGGTTCGACCATACCCCCGCTGACTGCGCCGCTCCAGGTGCTTCTTCAGTCGTAGGGAGACGTAATGATTTATCTCCCGGAACTCCCGTCGGCAGAAGCCTATTTTGTAATAGTTCTTCCACCCATCCAGGTGTTCGTTGACTTCTTCGATGAGCGCTTTGGCCGGCTTGAAGCACTGCTTCGGGCCGGTAAGCTCTCGGAGTTTATCCCGTTCCTTAGCCATCGCTTTCTGCGACGGATACAGGTTCAGGTAGCGCCACGGCCGTCCCTTCAGATCCCACTCGTAACGAAAGCTATACCCCAGAAAGTCCAGAGTCTGGCCCTCGTCTTTGAGTTGAAGCGTCCGGGTCTTGTCGCGGTTGATCTCTAATCCAAGCCAGCCTTCCAGGCGTTCTTCTATCCACCCTTTGAGCTGCGCTCCCTGATACCGAGCCATCACCACGAAATCATCCGCATAGCGGACGAGTCGAGCTTTGGCCCAGTGCGCAGGACCCCCTTTGCGATGGAACACCGTATCAAACCAGTGCAAGTAGAGGTTGGCTAAAAGCGGGGAAATGACTCCCCCTTGCGGGGTGCCCTTGTCCCTCCTCGTGGGTGGCAGGTTCTTTCCCTCCTTGACCTCCACGATCGGTGCTTTGAGCCACATCCGTATCAGTCCCAGAACACTCCGATCCGAGACCCTCATTTCCACGCAAGCCATGAGCTTGTCGTGGGGGATACTGTCAAAGTATCCCTTCAGGTCCGCATCGTATATGTCCGTGAGCCCGTCCTTGATGTTCTGACGTATCTGTTCCAGCGCTTGGTGAGTTGACCGTTTCGGACGGAATCCATATGAACAGTCTTGGAAGTCCGCTTCGAATATCGGTTCGAGTATGAGGACTACAGCCATCTGAACGATCCGATCCTTCAGGGTCGGAATGCCCAGCGGCCTCATCTTCCCAGTGTTCCCTTTGGGTATGTAGACACGGCGCACCGGTTGGGCTCGGTAGCGCTTCTCCTGGAGTTCCTTTTGGATCTCTTGCAGAAACGCCTCTACCCCTCCGGGCTGCTGTTCTACCTTTTCACGAGTCATCCCATCGACTCCACTGGCCTTCTTATACCGCCCTACGTGTTTCCATGCTGCTGCCAGCACATCACTTCGGTAGATCCGGTCGTACAACGTGTAGAACCGAAACTTCGGTTCTTGCTTTGCCTTTTGACTGAGCTTCCATCGCAGGAGGTTAAGTTCGGTGGGCAGCAAATCGGGCTGGATCGGTTCTCGATCCAGGTATTCCCTGTCCTCGTCTTCGTAGTAGGGGTCTCCCCCAATCGGCTCTTCCTTCATTAATGTTGGCGTATGTGCACTAGAGCCCCTTTGCTCCACGGGCGTTACCCCGCTTCATCGCTACTACGGGCTCATCCGACTCCCATTCAAGCATCCCAGTCCAGTTATTGATTCCCGGAGGGACTTGCCGCACCCGGCGGCTGCTTGAGCGGGTCTCCCAATCGTCTTTGCAGTTCTTTCGATGCGCGCTCTCTCCTCTTACCCCGATCGGCTCGACAGGTGCTTCTATCCGTTTCTTCCCTATCGATTTTGGCTTCATCATATCCGGGAGACTGACCGCCGATATTTCGCGTAACGAGGCCTAACAGAGTTCACCCCTTTTAGGGATTAGGGCTCGCATCTTCGCTATCCAGGGCTTTCAGGCCCCTTCGCCTGGGTTGTCCAGACCGCTCCGTTTCGCGAGCTTCGTTGCCTCCGCTCGCCGGGCGTAACTTGATGGTCAACGGACATTTCACATCATCGATTCCTTTCATTCGATTAGAGACTGCTATCGTACTGGTGTAACCGGACCACGCGGATCACACGGAAAACGAGGGGATTCGAAGGAAGAAGAAAGGGCAAAGAAGGGTTCTGTATTTGTCCTTCCTCTCGTTCCCAAGCGCGTCCGTTGCGTCCATCGCGGTTTAAAACTCGGGCCCCTCCCCATCGGGACCTTCGTGGCTGCGTGGCTTTGTGCGAGAAAATCGGGGTTGACGGGAATGCGCCTGCAGCCCGACCAATGGTGCGGGGCAGGCTGGCGCTCGCTACAGAGGGATAGAAAGCGAATCGGCGATTACGATTACGATTACGATTACGAAGTAATACCGAATCGAACACCGGTCCTGCGTAGCCGGTCAAATCACTCGTCACTCGTCACTCCTCCGGGGATCTGTGATCCCCGGCTAATGTCTGCGAACCCGACGGGTTCGACACCCGAGACCTTCCACTCTCCCCCCCCTCACCCTTCGGAAGGCAAGGCTCCCCGCTTCTTAAGCATTTCTTCCATAGCCTGATTCATCATGTGATCAGCCAAGGGAAGCGTGACCTCCTGCAGGGCCGCGATGGCGGCCTTGAGCTTCTGAGGATCGCCGGTCTTGGTTCGTGGTTCTTCCTCGCCCAGCACCTGTTCAACCGCCTCCATGGCCCGCTCCAGCTGCTGGCGATAATCGGGATCTAAATCAGCGGCGTATTCAGCCATGCCCTTCCGAGTCGCCGAAAGATCAGTGCCAGCCTTCACCTTGGCCTCGATCCATTGTCGCGCGCGCAAATCGTCAAACGCATGAGCCACGGATTCCTCCACCATCTTCTGTACATCGGCGTCATCGACATCGACAGCACTGGTCATCTGAACGATTTTCTGTTTGCCCGTGCGAACATCGCGCGCCAGCACATGAAGAATTCCGTTGGCATCGATCTCGAACTGAACCCCCACGCGCGGCACGCCTTTGGGGGCTGGTTCGAATTCCAGCTCGAACTTCCCTAAACTCCAGTTGTCTTTGGATCGCTCGCGCTCTCCCTGAAGAACATGGATCAGCATGCTTTTCTGGTTGTCCACCGCGGTGGTGAACAACTCACCAGCCTTGATCGGGATGGTGGAGTTGCGGGGGATGATAACATTCATCAAGCCCCCGAAGGTTTCGATTCCCAGGGAAAGAGGAGTTACATCCAGGAGCAGCAGATTCTTGAATCCGCCGGAAAGAATCTCAGCCTGGATGGCAGCGCCCAAGGCCACCGCTTCGTCGGGGTTCTGAGAGGTGTTGAGCATCGGCCCCTCGACCTGATGGAACTCGGTGCCCAGACGAAGGTCGCCTCGCGCTTCGGAAAACTCAACGCAGCCAAACCATTCGGACACGAGCTGGCGCACCAGAGGCATGCGAGTCTGACCTCCGACCAGAATCACTTGATCCAGCTGCTTCGCCTCGAGCTTGGCATCGGCCAATGAACGCAGACAGTGCACTCGGGTGCGCTCCACGATGTCCCGGGTCAATCGTTCGAGTTCCGCCCGACTCAGGCGATACTGGAAACTGAACTCAGGCGTGAGAAACGGGAGCTGTATTTCAACTTCCGTCTCAGTGGAAAGCCGGATCTTGGCCTGCTCGGCCGATTCGCGCAGACGAGACATCATCCCCGGTGCAGCAGCAGCGTCCGGACCGCCTCCTGCTCGAATCTTGGAGGCCAGGAACTCCACGATTTTCTGATCCAGATCATCGCCTCCCAATCGGGTGTTGCCGTTCGTGGACAGGACCTGAAAGACACCATTGTTCATCTCCAGGATGGACAGATCAAAGGTCCCACCGCCGAGGTCGTACACGGCTATCCGCGAGTGCTCCTTGAGTTTATCCAGCCCATAGGCGAGAGCCGCAGCGGTGGGCTCATTCACAATCCGTTCCACCGTCAGTCCGGCCAATTCCCCCGCTTTGATGGTGGCGTTGCGCTGCGCATCGTTGAAGTAGGCAGGGACGGTGATTACCGCGCGCGTGACGGGCTCACCCAGGGAGGTCTCGGCGTCCCGCTTGAGTTTCTTCAGGATCTCGGCGCTGATCTCCTCCGGAGACCAAGCCCGGCCATGGATATCGATGGTCACGGATCCCGCCCCCTGGCCTCGAACCGGGTAGCTCATGACCAGCTCCTCCCGGGCCAGATCGGCGCCGCGTCGGCCCATGAACCGCTTGACCGAATACACCGTTTCGGAGGGTTTGAGCGCGCGCACACGACTGGCCGGATAGCCCACCACGGGTTCGGAGCCTGCTCCGGGCAGGTGAACGACCGATGGGGTGAGGCGTTGGCCCTCAGAGTCCGCCATCACGTAGGGAATGCCGCTCTCGACGATAGCGACGAGAGAGTTAGTGGTGCCGAGATCGATACCGACGATTTTGCTCATCACGAACAAGCATGCCAGGAACTCAGATGAGTGCAAGGGGCCGGATTTGATGGGGGGGGACGACTCGTCACCTCGTCGCCTACAGGCTACTTTTGACTCATGGCGATCCCACTGGGGGTGGAATAGACAGGATCGCCCTTGGTGGGAAAAAAGCGGGCTACCACCGTAAAGCCTTCCTTCTTTGGAACATGCTCCTCCCAACGAAGCGTCAAGCGATAGCCCACCCCCAACGAGGTTTGGGTCGAGAACCGTTTGAGCTCCTCCGGCTTCAGGCTCCAGACATGGAGTGGCTTGTTCGTGGCGCTCTTCTGCGCCGACAACACCCCATCCCACATCAGCACCTCGAGCCGGCCCTGGTTGATCGGAAGACCTTTGGCCTTCTCAGCCGTGCTGGCATAGACTCGAACCTCAAATCCGTCCGGCCCGGGCTGCGCATCCAGATCGAGAGCACTCGGCATGGTGAACAGGTGAAGCTCCTGAATGCGGCTGCTGGATCGAACGACCGCTCCATCCCGTTCGGCACCCGCTGCCGCGAGGGCAACCGTCAGCACAGCCGCCTGCAGGACACGCCCTAGCCCAACCCTGCCAAGGGAGAGTCGGGGCCCGATTCCTGACATGGAGGGCAAGGGGGTCACGGTTCGTTCTTCTGAATGGCTTTGGCATCCGTCTCCGAGCCGGAGGCTTTGTCCTTCTTCACCGGCGGAAACAATGGATCCAACAGCTGTTGCTGCAGAGCGTCGCGCTTGATCTCATCCTTGATGCGCGACTTGTCCAGATGATCGCGCGTCATCTCGTGCGGGGTCATCGCTCGCGAAATGGCCAAGTTAGGCTCATTCACCAGCACCTGAGGGGTCAGCAGAATCAGCAGCTCCTTCCGGTCGCGGGCGGTCTTCGTGCTGCGGAACAGGGAGCCGATCCACGGAATATCACCCAGCAGTGGCATTTTCTTCACTCGCTTATCGTCCGTGGTGGCGATGAGGCCCCCGATCAGAATGCTTTGGCCGCTCTGCACGGTGACGGTGGTATTGGCGCGCCGTTGGTTGAGGATGGGAATCCTCGCGTCGGCGTTGATCTCGACCACCGCGCTGCTGATGGCACTATTGGTGGTTCCGATCTCCATCTTCACGAACCCGTCCGGGCTGATTTTGGGCGTGACCGACAGGATGATGCCCACGTCCTCGTACCCGTAGGTGTTTACCGTGGTGCCGGCGGTGCTGACGGTGGATCCGGTGATGGTGGGCACCCGCTGCCCCACATTGATCGTGCCTGGCTTATTGTCACCCGTAACGATTTGAGGACGACTCAGCACTTCCAGTCGACCCTCGTCCTTCAACGCCCGCAACAGGAAGGTGAAATCGCTGCCGGTCACTGCGGTCGAGTATCCCCCGAAATTCTTGACCTGGTTGGCGACGCCGAAATCAGTTCCCAGTTTGTAATTCGCCTCGCCGACCTTGCCGTTCTGCGTCCATTCCATCCCCAGCTCACTGAGTGAATCAAGGGTGATCTCGGCCAGCAGAACCTGGATCAGAACCTGGTCCTGGGCCTTATCCAGCTCGAGAATAATCATATGAATCTGATCGAAGTAACGGGGATTGGCGGAGATCAACAAGGTATTGCTCACCGGTTCGGCTACCACCGCAACTTCTCGCTCCAGGAGACGCTGAGCGGTACCAACGGCATCAGCGCCCAGGACCTGGGTGACTCGCTGGCGTTCCTGATCCAAAAACCCGCGGAGAGCGGTGGCCACTTCCGTGGCCTGAGTGTTCTTCATTCGCACCAACTCGGTCTTCCGCTCATTCGCGGGGGTGGCGTCCAAGGACTCGATGATCTCGGACACGAGCTTCACGTAGTGATCGGTGCCGCCAACCAGCAGACTATTGGTCCGGGGATCGACCGTGACGGTGAGTGCATTCTGCTCGGCCGTGCCGAGAGTTGCCGAAGCCAGCGATTCCTCAGCTCCACTGACTCCGGACTCGGTGCTGGCGGAGCGAACCAGAGTGTATTGAATCGATCGGGCATTCCCCTGCCCCACGGCCGGGGTCATGCGAAACAGCTGCATGAGCAGCTGCGACATTTGATGCGCGTCCGCGTTCTGCAGGGCAAACACCTTGATCTTCGCCTCCTGAGGCGAGCTGGCGTCCAGCCGTCCGATGATCTGCTCAATCAGGCCCATGTAGTCCACCGGACCGCTGACAATCAGGGAGTTCATCCGCGAGTCCGGCGTGATCATCACCGCCTCCTTCAAGGCGGCGCTGATCAATTCCTTCCCTTCGGTGGTCCGGGTGATGAATTGGAGCACCGACTGGGCATTCGGGCTCTGCTCAGTCAAGGGAACGGGCTTGGTATTGAGCGCGGTGTTCAGAATCCCGGATAGGGACTCCGCCTTGGCATACTTCAAGGGGAAGACCTTGATCTCGCTGACCCGCGCCACCTGCTCGGTATCCAGCTTCTTCACCAGGTCGCCGACCCGCTTGGCGTCAACTTCTCCGCAGGAGACGATGATGGCATTGATCCGCTCATCGGCATTGACCGTCACCGGCAGATTGGCCAGGGAGGCCGCAGGATCGGTATTCGAATTGCTGTCCCGGAACAGGCCCTGGACAACTTGAGCAACCCGTCGAGCATCCGCTTTGGCCAGCGGGAAAACGTGAATAGCGAGCCCACTCTCGGCCGGCTCACTGTCGAGCCGCTCGATGAGCGACTCCACGGTGCTGAGATCGTCGACCGAAGCCGCCACCAAGAGCGCATTGACCCAGGAATCGGCCACAATGGTAATCGGGTCGAGCGGCTCGCCCTTCACCTTCACCGGACGATTGGCCACTACACGTTGCAGCGTGGGTTGCAGTTTGGTGGCGGTCGCCTTCTTGAGCGGAAACACCTTGAAATTCAGTCGCGCAAACACGCTCTCCCCGTCGAGTTGAGGCAGGATGCGCTCGATGACATCAAATGCTTCCTTGCCGCCGGTGACGAGCAGGGTGTTGACCCGGTCATCGGCGATGATCCCCACCGGAATCGAACGCGCATTGGCATTCAGCACCACCGCATCCCCCGCCCGCTTGGCAGTGAAAAACTGTTCCAATGAATTGGCCAAGGAACTCGCCCTGGCCTTCTTTAAGGCATAAAGACGGACATTGGTGGAGTCCGTGAAGTCCTTGGAGTCCAGCTTGCGAATGACTTCGCGAACGATGGCCAGATTCTCTGGACTCGCGCTTACCAGCAGCGTGTTGCTGCGCGGGTCGACGCTGATCGCCAGCGCGTCACGAGGCGAGTTGCTCCTCAGGGAGGCGCCCGGAGGCAGACCGGGACGATACAGCCCCTGATCCACCAGCGACTTGAGCAGGGCCGATACGCGCTGGGCGTCGGCGAACTGCAGCGTGAAGGTTTCCATCACCCCGCCCGCGATGCTGGGTTCCACGTCCAGCTTCTGCAGCAAGCCCTGCATGAGTTCCAGATTCTCCTTGCTGGCGGAAACAATGAGCGCGTTGTTCAGCGAATCGGCCTCCACCTTGATTTGCTCGCTGGGTAGGGGTTGCTGGCCAGGCAAGTTCTGGGCTTTCATCCGAGCCGCGAAAATGTTCTCGATCAGACTCGCGACGCGGGCGCTGTCGTTGTGCTTCAAAGGCAGCACGGTCAAGGTCAGCGACGGATTCTCCGCCTTGGCATCGAGCCGCTTGAGCAGGTCGTCGATCGAGACATTATCTTCCTGGTTGGCGGTCACCAAGAGGCTGTTGCTGCGCGGATCGGCCATGATGATGGGACGGCGGCGCTGGACATCGCTGCTGCGGGCCGCGGCATAGCGCTGCTCGAACAGGGAGGTGAGGGTGGAGGCCATGACGCGGGCATCGGCCTGGGCAAGCGGGATGATGCGGATGCGACCGCTCAGGGCCGGCCCCGCCTTGTCCAGCTGCTTGGCCAGCGATTCCACCATCTCAAAGCTATCCTTCGTTCCTCCAACCAGCAGCGAGTTGCTACGCTCGTCCGCCATGATGATCACTTTCAGCAGATCCGTCTGCCCCTTGTTGAGACTCGCGCGCTGGGTGAGTCGGGCATCCATGAGACGTTGGAGGGTGCCAGACACGGCCGCCGCATCCGAGTTTTCCAAGGGGATAATCCGAATGTCGCGCAGATCGAAGCTCAGCTTTTGATCCAGCTGCGCCAGCAATCCTTCGATGACCCCGAAGCTCTTGCCGTTGCCCGCCACAATCAGCGCTCCCGTGCGCTCGTCGACCGAAATCACCGGCTTGTCCTCCGTGCGCAGGCTGGCGGCGCGAGCGCCCGTGTAAAGCTCGTTGAGGATTCGCTGAACCGCCGTGGGATCCGCATGGTTTAGTGGATAGATGCGGACCGTCTCCAAACCGGAGGCCGCGGGGATATCCAGCTGATCGATCACGTCGGTGATCAAAGGCAGCATGTCGCTGCGCGCGGCGATCACGAGGATATTGGAGAGGTCATCCGCCTGCAGCACCATCGCCGCGCGGCTCTTGGCCGTCTGGCTCGTCTGGGAGGCAGCGGCATCCTTAACCGTGCGCAACCGCGTCACCTGCGTGCTCAGCCCCTCGGTTCCAGGAACAGCGGCTCCTTCCGTGAAGACGGATTGGAGCAGCGGGAGGAGCCGCGTCGCCGAAGCGTGTTTCAAACGGAACAGTTTGACTTCGGTCACGAACCGCTCAATCGGCTGGTCCATGTCGTTGATGATTTTAACCGCCAGATCCAGGGTTTCCTTCTGACCACTGAGAATGAGCGTGTTGCCCCGCGGATCGATCGACACATTGAACGGGTTCGTCAACGCTTTCCCGGTCTGGCCCTCAGGCTGCCCCGACGCTCCATTCGGCCCGGTCGCCAGCTGGCGACCTTGGGTGAACACGGTGGTCAAGGTCTGAGAAACGCTATTCGCATCGGCGTTCTTTAGCGAAATTAGCCGAACCTCAACCCCTTCCAGCACGGCGGAGGTATCGAGAGTGGCCACGACAGCGGACAGAGCCTTCAGGTTATCCGGCGTGGAGGTGAGGATCAGACGATTGCCGCTGCCGCTGGCGGCGGAAACTTTGATCGGCTTGGTCAGGTCCAGAAGGATGGTTTCCCCCGCTTCGTTCACTACTTTCAACCGGCGCACCTGCTCCTGCAGTTCCTTGGCCTCCGGCCCCCATTCGCCTTGAGCTCCGGGCTTCAGCATTCCTTCGAGGATCTGGCTGAGCGGACCAGCACTGGCCTTCTTGAGAGCCACAACCAACACTTCCGCCTCCATGTAGGACGAGGGCGTGTCGAGCGACCGAATCATCCTCTCAACCTGCTCGATAACCGCCTCGCGCGCTACCACCATCAGACTGTGCGATCGCGCATCGACGCTGACGGTCAACGGTTCTCCGGGACGGCTAACCTGGAGCTGCGCCACCATCTGTTGAACGAGCGGCTGCACTTTCTCGGGAGGGGCGTTCGTCAGGCGGATCAGGCGGAAAGCCACCTGAGTTCCCAGACTGCCGACATCCAATTGCTTGATGATCGACTCGATCAGCGCGAAGTCCGTGGGGCGTGCCCGAACAATGATGCTGTGGGTGCGGGAATCGGGCACGATGGTGATCTGGTGCTGGGGGGGAGTTGCGACGCGCGGGCCGCCCTGCCGATTCTGGTTCGGCTCGGGCTCCTGTCGGAGCAGATTGGTCAAGGTGCGAGCTACCACAATGGCATCCGCTTCCTTCAGGGGAAACAGCCGGAACTCGGACTCGTTGCCGCTGAAGTTATAGGAAAGGTCATTGATAATGCGATCGAGGTTGTCCAGCTCCTGAGCAGGACCAGACAAGACCAGGGCGTTGGCAATTTTGTCGACCGCGATGACCACCTCGGGGGCGCTAGCCTCAGGTTTATTCTCGGCCGAGGGTGGGGCGGGCTGAGGGTTGGGAGCCGGCGGAGCGGGCTGAGGCGCCGCTCCGGGAGTAGGTGTGGCTTCCGCCTTGGGTGGTGCCACCCGTTCCACCACGCGCACTTGGCCATTCGCCATCTGGGGATAGATGTTCTGCAACATCTTGGCCATCTGCTCGGCCGAAACGCGATCCAGAGGTCGCAGCCGCACCTGCTGATTGGAATCCTTGGAGCTGTCATCCAGACGCGTGATGAGGTCCTGCACCTGGGCAATATCCCCGCTGCGGCCGATGATCGTAATGGAATTGTTGAACCCATCAGCCTCCATCACCGGACGATCCGACTGCGGCCGGCTTTCAAAGACCGCCTCGAGCTTGGAGATGACATCGTAAGCCTTCGCCTTCTTGAGCCAGACAAACTGAACATCACGTTCTGATCGCTCCGGTTTCTTATCCAGGGTGGGCAAGAGCTTCTCGAGGACTTTGAAGTGAGCGGAATTTCCCGAGACGATGAGGCTGTTGGAACGGTCATCGATGCTGATGGTGGGATTGACCAGCCGGCCGGCATTCATGGCTCGGCGCTGACGGGTCGCGTTCAACAGCAGCTGATCGAGCACTCCCCTGATCTCCTTGGCGTTGCCATTCTCCAGCTTATAGATGCGGACCTCGATCTCGGTGTCGGCGCTTTCACTGTCGAGTTCCTTGATCAGTTTGAGCACGTCCGGCAAGGCGTCGTTCGGACCATTAAGCAGGAGGCTATTGGCTCCCGAAACCGCGGTCACGCTGACCCGATGCATCGCGCTCTGCGGCACTTGGCTGGCAATCGATTTGGTCACCGCATCCGCAAGGTCCTCCGCCCGGCCCTTCGTGAGGTGCACGGCCTGGATGGACGTTTTGCTGTCGGCCTCCGCCTTGTCCATGGTCTTCACCAACTCCTCAACCTTGGTCAGCATGGGAGCAGTCGCTTCCACCACCAAAGTCCGGTCATCGCCGCTGGGGCTGACCACCAGGCGCTCGCCCATCTCGGTGCTGGCGACCTGGGGTGCATAGAGTTGGGAGACCAGACTGGCAATCGCCCGAGCGGAGTTGCGCTGCAGCAGGATCACACGCAGCTGTCGGCCGGCGCCTTCGCCCGCCTCCTGGAGCTTGCCCACGATTTCCTCAATCAGCTTCAGCTGGGTTTCGTTCGCCGTGATGATGAGCCGGTTGCTGAGGTCATCGCCCATGATCAACGCGTCCGCACCGGTCTTGGGTCGCCCTTTAAGCTGATCTTCATAGAGCTGCTTCACCCGCCGAGACACTTCGGCAGCGACCCCGGACTTCAGCGGAATGATCCGCATTTGACGCTGTTCTTGCGCGGCGGTCCCATCCATCTGTTCGATGATCACGGCCGCCGACTGAATGTCCTTGGGTTCACCCGCCACGATCACCAGATTGTTCTGCGGGTCCGCCCCCACGCTCACCCGGGGCACCTTGGTGCCGTAGGGGGTGATCTGGACCAGCGCGGCCGAGAGCACACTCGACACCTGGTCCGCCTGCGCGTTCTTCAGGGTAAAAACCCGCGTGCCGCCCGTTTTGGCGCTCACCTTGTCGAGCTTCGTGATGATCGACTCGACGGATGCCAATTCGTTGCTCCCTGCCGAAACCACGATGCGATTCGCCGCGGCGTCAGGAAGAATCGTGGCCTGCTGGCCAATGGGCACTGCCCGGGATTTAAGCTGCTCCTGATAGAGCGACTTGACGGTGGTCACCAACTCCGCCGCCGAGCTGCTGTTCAAATCGTAGACCCGCGTGTCACGCGGCTCCTGATTGGTCGTCGGGGTGTTCAGGGAGGCAAAGATTGTCTCGATCTCCTTCAAATGATTGGTCCGGGCGGTGATGATGAGCCGGCCATTTTTGACATCCGACAGGATCGTGGCATCGGCCGGATCCCCGGCGTCCTTACCCTTCCAGCGTTCCTGGTACAGCTGTTGGACCAACGGTTGGATCCGCTCCAACTCGCCCACCTGCCCCACTTCGAACATCTTGGTTTCGCGAGGTTGCGACGCAATCTGGTTGGTCGAAAGGTCGGTGGCGATCTGCTCGAGCAGGCTCAGCTGTTTATCGGTGCCGGTGAGAATGAGCTGGTTGCTCGGGGTATCCTCCATGATGAGGGGATCGGTGGAGGAAAGCTCCGGAAGGTTCTTCGCCTGATCCTGGTAGACTTGGCGGACCTTGGTGGCCAGTTCAGCGGCACGACCCGCCTTCACCGCTAGAACCTTCATTCGGCGTTCCGGCTGGGCCCCGAGCGAGGCATCCAGCTGTTCGATGATCACCGAGGCGGACTGCAGCTCCTTGGGATCGCCGGTGGCGATGAGGGTGCGCGTCTTGGAATCCACGACCACGGAAACGCGTTTCTGCGTGCGGCCATAAGCGTCGTAGCGCACCAGGGCGGTGCCGAGGATCTCAACCACCTTGTCGGGATCCGCGGACTTGAGCTTGAAGACCCGGGCCGTGGCGCTCTGGGCGCTGACCTTGTCGAGCTTCTTGATGATGTCTTCGACCACGTCGAGTTCGTTGGTGGAGGCGGTGATGATCAGGCGATTGGCGCTGCCATCGGGCAGGATCAGCGTATCGGCGGCTCCAGAGGCAGGCCGGGATCTGGACTGCTCCTGATAGAGAGTGCGCACCGTGACGGCGAGTTCGACGGCGCTGGCGGTGGTGAGGTCGTAGATGCGGGTGTCCCGAGCCTCGGTCTGGGCCTTGTTCCCTCGCAGCTGACCCAGGATGGCCTCGATCTCGACAATCTGATTCGTGCGGGCGGTCACAATAAATCGGCCGTTCTTGGCATCAGGCAGAATCTGGGCGTCGGCCGGGTCACTGGCATCGCGGTTCTTCCAACGATCCTGATAGAGCTGCTGTACCAGAGGGAGCAGGCGATTCATCTCCTCCACCGAACTGAGCTCCAACAACTTGGTCTCGCGAGGGGCTTGGAGGTTCTGGGAAGCTTGCAGGTCCGAAAGAATGCGATCCGCCAAGGCCAGCTGCCCCTCATTGCCGGCGAGGATCAGCTGATTGCTGGGGGATTCTTCCAGGATCAGGAGATCGCTGGTCGTCAGCTCCGGCTGGCTGCGAACTTGATCCGCGTACAGCTGACGCAGTCGTCCCGCGACCTCGGCGGTGCGCCCGTGCTTCAGAGTGATGACCTTCATCCTCCGCTCCGGCTGCGCTCCCAGCGATTGGTCCAGCTGTTCAATAATTACCGAGACTCCCTGGAGCTCCTTGGGATCCCCCGTCACGATCAAGGTGCGTGTTTTGGAGTCGACCGACACCGTGGCCCGCTTCTGGGGACGTCCGTAGGCGTCAAAGCGAATCAGGGACGTGGTGAGAATCTCCGCGACCTTCTCAGGTTCTGCCGATTTCAGCTTAAACACCCGGGCCGTTGCGCTCTGGGCGCTGACCTTGTCCAACTTCTTGATGATGTCTTCCACCACATCCAACTCGGCCAACTCTGCTACAACAATCAGCCGGTTGCCTCCCACATCCGGCATAATCAGGGTGTCGGGACCGGCGGGGCCAAAGCGGCTCTTCGATTGTTCCGTATAGAGCGATCGGACGGTCACGGCGAGTTCCGTGGCGCTGGCAGTGCTGAGATCAAAGATGCGCGTGTCGCGGGCCTCAGGCTTGGCCTTTCCCGTTCCGATCTGTTGCAGAATGGCTTCGATCTGCTTGAGATGATCCGGCTTGCCCGTGACAATCAGCCGGCCGGTCTTCGCATCCGCGATGATCTGAGCATCGGCTGGGTCCGACTCCGAATGGTCCTTCCACTGATCCTGATACAGCTGCTGAACGAGTGGCTGCAGTCGCTGCACATCGCTGGCCGATCCCACCTCAAAGGTTCTGGTCTCACGGACGGCTTGATTGGTGACGCTCCCCACCTGGAGCCGACTGATGATCTCCTCGATTCCCTTGAGCTGATCGGCCCGGGCTGAAACGATGATGCGGCCGGTGCGACCGTCCGTAATCATCTGGGCGTCAGGAGCGCCCAGATCGGGGTTGCTCGCGACCTGATCGCGGTAGAGCTGCTGGGCCAGCGGAAGAACCCGCTGAGCCTCCACGCTCCGGCCCACATCGAAAATCTTGGTCTCGCGGGGCGATCGTGCCGAGCTGGCCAGCGTGTCAACGATCTGGCGGATGGAGGCAGCCTGTTCCTTGGTGCCATAGACCATGATGCGGCTTCCCGTCGCATCCGGGTAGAGCGTCGCCGGCTTGATGGTCTTGCCCTGGGATTGCTCGGAGTAAATCTGACTGACACGGCCAAACACCTCCGTCGCGCTGGCGTTCTTCACCTCGACGGACTGCAATTCCCGCACCCCCTGATCCGGTTTGGAGTCGAGCGTCGAGATCACGGTCTCGACCTGGGTCATCATGGTCGCCGGAGCCAAAACAATCAGCCGCTTTCCAGCCGGTTCGGCGGTGATGTTGATCAGGCCGCTGGTGGACCGACCTGGATTTTGAGCCGCAAAAACCTTGAGCGTCAGGGCGGCCAGCGCATCAACATCCTCCGACTTCACGTCAAAGATCTTCAAGACCCGTTCCTTCCCGGAAGTTTCGCCGTCGAGCTTCTCGATGACCGAGCCGACATCCTGAAGGTCCGCACGAGTTCCGGAGATGATGAGCGCGTTGGACTTGTCATCGGCGGTCACGGTCACCCGGCGAATCGCCTGCCCGCGCGCGTCAAAACGGAGCATGGCGTTGGAAACAATGGGCGCGAGCATGGCGGCATCGGCCATGTTCAGTTTAAAGACCCGGGCGCCCGGCGCCTGCTCCGGGGCCTGATCCAGCTGTTGGACCAACTCGGCGATCTGGCCGATCTCTTCCTGACCCCCCGTCACGATGATGCGGTTCGCGGTCGTGTCGGGAACAATCTTGGTCTGGGTGACATAATCCGCCCCGCGCTTGTCCTTGACCATTTCCGTGAAGAGGCTGTTGACCATCGGGGAGATCGCGGTGGCGTCGGCAGACTTCAATTCAATGATCCGCAGTTCCCGTGGCCCGGCGGTGGCACGGGTGTCCAGCTGCTGGATGATTTGGGAGGCGGCTTCCACCGCGCTCGAGTCACCGGAAATCACCAGGCTGTTGCTCCGCGCATCCACCATGACGCGGACCTGCTGTTGCTGGTTGTTCAGGCTCTTCTCGATGATCCCAACCAAGTCGGCGGCCGAGGCGCTCTTCATCCGGATCACCCGGGTTTCCTCCTTGGTCCCGCGCTTGGTGTCGGGATCCAGTTGACGAATGATCGCCTCCACCCGGCTGATCTCCGTGTCGGGTCCGCTGATCATCACCCGATTGTTTTTGGGCTCGGCTATCACGGTGGCCGTGCCCCCGGCGGGCTCGGGCTGACCACGGATTTGCTCCTGATAAAGCTGCTGGACCAGCGGGGTCAGCTCGGCGGCTGTGCGGCTGTGCAACTCGACGCCGCGAAACTGGCGCGGGGCGGCCGAGGCAACCGTCACATCAAACTGTTTGACGAGTGTGCGGATGCGCTCCACGTCCCGCTGGGAGGCCAGGACGATGATCTGCTTGCCGGTCGGATCGGACATCAGCGACGGCGCAGGCTGGGACGGGTCGTCGTTCATCTGCGACACAAACTGATTCACCAGGGGGATGACCTCACTGGCAGGTTTGGCCTGCAGCTGGATGATGTTCAGTTCGCGTTTAGGCTTGTCCGGAGTGACATCCACCACACCCACGATCTGCTCCAGCTCGCGTAACTGGTCGTCCGTGGCGGTGACCAGCAGGCGGTTGTTGGGAACATCGGCGATGATGGAAGGCTTCGGCAAATCCTGAAACCGCTTCTCGGTCATCCGTTCATTGACCAGGTTCTGGAGACTGGCGAGAGCCGTTTCAGCGCGAACGTTGCGAAGCGTGACGATTTGCAGTCGGCGCGCCTGTGGCTGCGGACGATCCAGGCGCAGCTGACGAATCAGCTCCTCAATCCGACTCAAATGATCCTCGCTGGCGGTGACGATCAACCGGCTCGAGTCCACATCGGTAAGAATCTTGGCGTGAGCGCCCGGGCTAAAGGCTCCGTCGCTGACCTGATTCCGATACAACTGCTCCACCAAGGGCAGCAAGCGCTTGGCTTCAGCAGAACTACCCACATCGATGAAGCGGGTCAGCATCCGGGTAGGTTGGCTGGTGCCAGTCTCGAGTTGCGTGACAATGTCGCCCGCCACTTGCAAGTCAGTCGGGCTGCCGCTCACCACCACGCTTTGGCTGCCAGCGTCGAAGCTGATGCTCGCCGTGCTGGTGACCTGCCCCGAAGCCGATCGACGGGTCAGGGCTTGGGTTAGGATCTGGGCGAGATTGGTGGCTTCCGCCGCGCGCGGGCGGAAGACGCGGGTGAGCTGAACCGTTTGCGAGCGGAGCGGGACATTCGCATTGCCGACCTGCCCATGCACCGGCTTGTCGACCCGGTTGATCAACTGCTCGATCTGCTCCAACTGCCCCGGAATGGGCGCGGCGACGATCAGCCGGTTCTGGTTGGTGTCCGTGATGAGCCTAGCCTTGGTCGCAGCCGTGCTGGCATTGTCCCCCGGAGCGGCGATGCCTGGGACCGCCTGCCGAATGACGTTGGCGAGATCCTCCGCCTTGATGGTCTGAGGATAGTAGATGCGCACGTCGCCCCCCGGGCCGTCCTTCTGTTCAAAGCGATTGATCAGCTCTTCGGCGAGGGCGATACGCTCGCGTGGCCCGAACAGCACCATGGTCCGCGACGCATCATCGTAGACCGCCGTGATGTAGTCATTCGGATCCGCCGGCAGCACCTCCATGGCCTTGGTCGTGGGGTTGTAGGTGGTGCGCTTGGGTGCGGTGGCGATGCCGAAGGTGCGGTTCAATAGATCCGACACGATCGCTCCCGAAGCGTGCAGCAGGGTGTAGGTCTTCATCTGCCGATCCACGGTCGCCTCCGTGTCGATCGTGGCGAGAAGCGTGCGGATTCGCTGGATATTGGACAGCCGGTCGGTCACGATCAGTCCCCTTCCCCGCGACAACGGCGCAACGGATCCGGCATTCGACAGCATGGAAGCGATCGACTCCCCGATCTCCTTCGAGTCGAGGTTCTTCACATCGAGCACCACGGTCACCACTTCACCCGGGCGGACATCGCCGGTGGAATCGACCCCGCGGAGGATGCGAATCGGCATCGATGGCAGTTCACGGAACGGGACAAGTCGGAGGTAGTTTCCGGACTCGATCAGCATGACACCCTTCATGGACAACACGAGGTTGAGCGTGTCCAGCGCTTCTCCGTAGTTATAAGGGTTCGGGTCGTTGTAAGTCAGAGTCCCCACGACGTTCGTGTCGGTAACCAAAGGCTTGTTGGCCATTTGAGCGAACCGTTCGATCACATCGGTGTACGGAATCCCATCAAATTGGAACCGGATATTCCGCGCGGCGGGATTGAGCGCCGGCGCAGTGGCCGGCGCGGCAGCCGGAGGCGGGGTGGCAGCGGCGGATGCCGGTGCGGCGGCAGCGGATGCTGGCACGGCCGCCTGGCCGATGGCCTTGTCGATCCAGGTGCCCAGCAAGGCGGCGGCGAGCAGCAGGCTGTTGAAGCGCGCGCGCTCAGCCCCGGGAACGGAGCAGCAGGACGAGAGCGGGGAACTCTCGCGGATCTCGATGTCGTTTTTCATAGCAGCTTAAATCACTTAGTGGCCAATTCCGCGGGAAACTCGCTGGGGACAAGCCTGCGCTTGTCGGCCAGGGTCTTCCCCCGTTCGATGGCCCAAAATTCCGTACCGATCTTTAACAGAACCCGACTAAAGGACTGAAGCCCGGAATTGCCCGGCATGGGCAGCGGCCGATAGTCCACCATCACGACGGTACCGCCGGCCAGGGAATCCCCGGGCTTATACCGCGCGGTCTTTTGATTGACCATGTCCCGAACATGAATTTCGGGTTGGCCCTGCCACTCGGACAGAGACACGATCCGGAAAGACTCAGGTCCTGGGGGGGCGGCCGGTCCGCCGGGGGAGGCGCTGGGAGAGCCGCCCGAAGCAGGAGGCGGCGCCGGCGGAGGAGGACGCTTGATATACGGCCGCAGGATATCCCTATCCACCAGGGAGTCCAAGAGACGGCGCTCATTCGAATCGATGGAACGGGCGACGGCAAGCTCGGTGCGTTGGACCTCGGGAGCCGGGTCCATCACCAAGGTCAGATAGCGGAAACGGATGCGAACCGCACCCGGAACGTCCCCCGCCGTGACGGTGAGGCTCTCGATCCGATGCAGCCAGGGAGACTCCTGAAGCTGGAACACCAGGTTAACCACGCTGGCCAACGGCCCTTCTCCCTGAACGCTCCACCCAATCTCATTGGCCCCTTTTAGCCTGCGAGGCCCGAGCGGCAGCCGAGTGAACTCCATTTCCTGCAGACCACTGGAGAGGATCGTCCGAGTCAGCATCTCACCGGACTTCGCGCTGGCCTGATCGATCGTATCGGCGAAGGTTCGCAGGGTCATCGCCTTGACCTGATCCTCGGCCATAAAATACCCGCGTTTCTCGGCCTTGACCTTCTCCAGCTTCTCGCGGAGGACGGCCGTGCGCTTGTCGATTTCCTTGAGCGGCTTGTTGATCAACGCGTACAGGGCATACCCCGCCACAAAAACCCCAACGAGGCCCCCGACGACGCCCGCCAATACTTTCTCGCGCGCATTCATCCCTTGGTCCCTCCCCGGTGGAGCTTGGGATCGAGCGATCCGTCGTCGGCCGGCCGCTTCGGCGCCTTCACTTTCGTAAGATCAATCTTGAGCTTCTCAGGGACGATCAGCTCGACGTTGGATCGAAACTCATATCCATAGCGATCGGCGCCCGGCGTGATGGCGATGGGCTTCACATCATAGCCGGCGGCCCGCAGCTGCTTGTCCAGCTTGGCCAGAATCTCGCCGCTTTGCGCTTGCACCGAGAGGCGGAGGACGCCTTGCGCGCTGACCGCGAGGGAGGTGATGTACACCTCATCGCTGGGAGGCAGGACCGCGCTGAGGTAAGCGTAGTGATCCAGCCAATTGGGGGCTCCCTTCGCCCAATCCTCGATGGCCGCTGCCTGCTGAATCATCTTGCGGTAGATCGGCCGATGTTTCTCCGCCTCGGCCAGCTCCATGGCCACGTTGCGGTTGGTTTGGGTGCGCTGATTGATGAGATAGGAGCGCACGGCCGCTGTAAACACGAGAACGGCGGCGACGGCGGCGGTGCCGGCCAGAATTCGGATGCGCCCCATGTCGCGCTGAACCGCGGGACGTTTCGGGTTGAGAAAATCGAACGGCAGCCCGCGCGAATCACCCAGGCCCAAGGTCAGCCCGATCGCCGCGATCGCACCTGACGCCTGCTGGCAGGCCTCCGCCGGCAGGGAGAGCGCGGTGGCAGGATCGAGCAGGGCGGCCGGGCGGTTCAGCCGCTTTGAGAGCAACTCGACCACGGCGGGCTCGAACCCGGTGGCGCCCGCGACCACGATCTTGGTGACCGGATTCAGAGTTTCGATGCCGCTATAACTGTGGAGGGTCCGCACCACCTCGATCGTCACCGCGTCGGTAAAGCCAGCCTGCTTAACAGAATCGGCCGCGGTTCCCGCAGCGGCGCTCTCTCCGTCGGAAATTCCCTCGGACTTGGACGAAGCGGGAGCTGCGGGATCCGTCACCGGCTCGACGGCCGCTTTGATCAGCGCGCCACGGCTGAACAACAGCGACTGGTCCGCGATGACATCGATATTTACCTCATCCGGACGAAGCGACACCAGGGCGAAGGCCTGCTGGCCATCCGCCACATGACAGGCTTCGACGCAGCGGGCGTTGGCGTACGGCAGCAGTCCCAGGGCGATCAACCGCAGGCCGGCCGTGTCCGCAACCTGCTGGTAATACCCCACCACGTCCTGTTTTAACGCGGCTACCAGCACCTCAATCCGCTCCTGGGCGGCACCTTCGGCCTTGGCGTCGGGAACGCTCACCCCGCCGTTGAGCAGGCTGTCCGCCCGCGCACCTGGGGTGTTCTTGCGGCCGACCTTGAAATCCAGCACGGCCTCTTCGATTCGAAACGGCAGGTCGCGCGCCAGCTGGAGATGCACGATGGATGCCATCTCCCGCAAGTCGGGAACGGCCGGCAAGGTCAGCGTGCGGAGAACGACCTGAGCCCGAGGCACCCCCATCACGACGCCATTCGGCTTGATCTTCAACTTAGCCAGCGCCTTCGCCACCGCAGCCCCCATCACCAAGGGGTCCGTGCGGTCGGCGTCGACGGCAAACTCGAGCGAGGTGGACGACACAAAGGTTATGTCTCCATCCTGGCCGCGTGGAATGCTCTGGGCCACGCGAAGAGTTTGGCCATCGATGTCGATCGCGGTGACCAGGCTCGGGGTCCGCTGGCGTCGCTTGGTGAGCCCGGCGGATTGAAGCTGGCGCCGAAGGAAACTCGTGGGACCTGTAGGGGACTCAGCCACCGCTCGCCTCCTGGGATAGATTGTTTTCAAGACTGAAGGGCAGCCCCAGACGGGTGATATCCCGCAGATAACTGATGGACGGCTCAGCCCCGGCAGAATCAATCATCACGTCAAGAACCCGATAGCGTCCCGAGGGGAGGCCAAAGCCCACCACCTGGAAGCGGAACTGAAAGCTGCGCGCCGTCAGCCGCGGAGCGATCAATCGAAATCGAGCAGCGTCCATGACGTCATTTTCGAAAAGCCAGGCAATCGTATTGCGCCGCTCAGGGCTGACGCTTTTGCGCGCCGACACGATCGCTTCCGCCAACGGTTCATCGATCCCCGGCACCGTGGCCAGCACACCGATCGAGGCTGTGTTCACGTTGATCAAGCCCGGTAACTCGTCCTCGGCGGTGGCGGTGAAGTGCTCGAGCAGAACCGGCAGCTCCTTCTTTCCGATGCCGGAAGGAATCTCCACGTCGCGCCCCAGCCGGTCCTTCATCTTCAATGAACTCTCGAGCAGCTCCGCCGGATGGTTCACTCGCAGTTTCTGGGCACGAAGCGCGGCCACGAAATTGGTGAACGCCTCATTCACCTCCACGGCAGGGAGCGGGGAACGCGGATCGTTGAGATTAGTGCGGGGCTGTCCCTGCGAATCCCGGTTGGGCTCATAGGAGGAGACCGTGAGATAAGGCCGCAAACCGAGATCCAAGCGGCCATCCCCATTGTCCGCCGGAGCCCGCTGATCCCCGTCATCTTCGTTCGAATCCAGACGGCAGTTCAGATTGAGATCCTCTCCGTACAGGGACCGGGGGGTAAAGCCGCGAACCAGAAGCAATTCGTCGAGAGTGTTCAACGCCCCATTCCGGACCTGGTAGGCCGAGCCTCGGTCGTGCAGCACCGGACTCTCTTCCGTGCCAGCTTCCCGTTGACTCGAGTCGGCATCGATGAAATCCCGCAACGGTTGAATCAGCGTCGGATCCAACCGGCCGAACTTCGAAAGCTCGGCCGTGTGAGCCTGGTTCACGTTCAGCTTGGCGGCTTCGTCGGTCAACCCGTAACGAACCTCCTGCAACGAGTCGTCAGCCGGCGGCGACCACAAGGTGAAATACCAACGCTCCACCCCATCATCGAACACGAATCGGTCCCGGAAGGCGCGAGGATTGTCCTGCCAGTCGGTGAGCCCCGCCCCGCTGCGCGCTACCATCTTCATCGCCTCGTGCACGCCGCTGATGGCCGCGTTGAACGCCTGCTCGGAGGTCAGAGTCACCGAGGAGGCGGTGTCCTCGGCGCGCATGCGGAACATCAGGCTCATGGCCACCATCGAAGCCATCATGATCACCACCAGCACCGCCAACAGAACGAAGCCCCCACGACCGCGACCGCGCCGCCAGGTGGCCGCCGCACCGACCGACACTGGATGGGATCCTCGCATGCGCTTCAGCCTCACGAGCCCTCCCCTCCCCCGTCCGAAGGACGAACCAGCACCGCCTCTGAACCGGGCCTGGATTCCGAGCGGCCCGGGGAGTTTCGAAGGCCGGCATGGGAGGCGGGACGCGTCAGCCGATTGGAACCTTGCGCCGACAAATCGATCACCCGACGAAAAATCTCGGCGTCCGTATCCTCAGCCTCCAGCCCTTCCGGAACCGCATCAAACGCCAAGGTAACCGTCACTCCGAGCGGCAGCTCTCGTGAGGACCATTGGGCCACCCACCCCGTGCCGTCCCAGTAGGAGAAATTCAGATAACGCACCAGGTCAGTGAGGGGTGCCGGGCCCGGGGTTTGGCTGATGGAATTGGAAGTGTCCGGCGAATTGAAAACCGTGGACGCGACCATCGGGGCCGAACTCGCAGCAGTCACGTTCGTCACCGCAGACCTGCTGCGAACCGACAGGGGCTCCTCCGTCCGGGAAACCCCGGTCACTACCACATTCGTTCCTTCCCGCGCCACCGTGGTGATGTAGGTCACCAACTGCAGGTCGCTCACACCCGCACGGCTGGATCGTCCGCTCAGGCCCGCTTTAACGAACCGCAGCGAAGTGGCATCGCCCTGAAAAGCCTCCACCGGTTGCGCCAAGGCGGACCGAAGATCAGTGGTGAGCCGGTCGAGCAGCAGGCGAGCGGCCGACAATCGTTCCGATTCCTCGAGAATATGCGCCCGGAGGCGCGAGGATTGCTGATAAAAATAGAGGGCCACCATCAAGATTCCTACCGCGATGCCGATGGCCAGAACCATCTCCACCAACGTGAAACCGGCGGATGATCGGCGCCGATGGTTCATAGGCTACCCCCCGCGGGCAGCGCCGTGTTCGGGGCCGCAGCCGGCGCATGAACCGCGCCCAGAATCTGACAGGAACGGAACGTGGTGGCCGAGTCGAGATGCTGAACCACGACCTCGACGCGGGTCAGTCCGTTCCCCTGGCCCAGCTCATCCTCGGTGGGGCTGGACGCGATTTGCCAGGTCCAACCCGCGAAAGGCGCCCTGAAAGGCTCTGGGCCGACGGCGGCCAGGGAACGAATTCCCAATTGAAGTTCGGAGAAGACCGAGATCGATAAGTTGGCAGCCTGGAGCTGGCGCTTCTGACGTTCGAGCGCTTCCATGGAAGAACTCATGGCCACCGAAAGCACGGTGGCGGCAGCAACAAAAAGCACCAGAGCCAGGACGACTTCCAGCAGCACGGCTCCACGCTCGGGGCCAGGCCTGAATGACCTAGAACCACCGATGCGCGTTTGAGCAAGGATGCTGAAATTTCGACGACTCATTTCTTAGCTGCCTTAGCAACCCCTTCAGGCCGCGGCGACGTTTCTTTTTCCGCATCGCGATCTCCATCACGGTTGACATCTTCCGGAATCTCCATCCGACGACGGATCGCTCCGGTGATGCCGTCCAGACTGATCCAGATCATGCGACCATCCTCAGAAAAAGGCACTCGCAACCCAAATTCTCCTGAATCGCTGGATCCATCCGGAAACAGCGTGACGGTGAGCGAGTCCGATTCTGAGTCGGATTCTTCACCACCCTCGCCCAGCCGCCCAGGACCATTCGTCGACACCAAGCTCGTCCCCTCACCTCCCTCCGCCTCGGGGAGCGAGCCAGAGAGCGGACGAATCTCAGTGATCTCGACCAGGTCTTGCATCGGAACGAGGAACGTTTTGGCTTCGACCATCGAGTGGAAGACGCCCGGCTGCTGGACCGGATCCGGTTCCCACCGAACCTCGAGCCGTCGAACCGGAAGCCCCGCCGGAGACTCGGGAGCCCCTTCTGCCGAAACCGGAGCGACCAGCCGAAGTTCAACGCGCTTGCCGGCGAAGGCCGCCTGAGCCCTGGCAAAGTGAAGCAAGGCCTCGAACTGGCTGGCTCCTTCGGTCAGCTGGGCATTGGTCTGCGCTGTCGAAAAACTGAAGATGACCGCACCCAACAACAGGAACATCAGCACCAATACCAACAGCAGCTCCACCAAGGTGAATCCCCGGCTGCTTTGCGAAGAGCCTCGGACCACCCACGGTTCCATAGGAAAAACCTATTTGGTGGAGGAGGAGCCGGAGGACAGATCATCTTTGTCACCCTCACCCGACGCGAGTTTGATGTCGTCATCCGTATCAGGTTGGCCATCCGGACCCACCGAAGAAAGACGGTAGGGCAGTCCGCCCTTCTGTTCCTCCCCATTGGCACGATCCACCACCTCGTAACGAAGCTTGTTGCCCCACGGGTCATCCAGCCGGGTGCCGGGCTTGAGATAAGGCCCCTGCCACTTCTCGCCCATCCGCTCGTTCTCGTAGTTGGGCTTCTTGAGCAAGGCGTCCAGACCGCCTTCCTGCTCATTGGGGTAATGGCCAATGTTCAGGCGATAGGTGTCGAGCGCAGTGCCGACACCGCTCAAGAGCAGGCGGGTGGTGTTTTTTTCCGCTCCTTCTTGCTGGGGGAGGACAAAGACGACTAGGGCGCCGGCCAACAACAGAATGATCACAATGACCAAAAGAATCTCGATCAGGGTGAAGCCGGAGCGGTTGGTTCGATGTTTCGAATTCAGCAGAACTTGTTTCAATCTCATAACTTAACTGGTTGTTGCAAGAGTATGTCGACGTCCATCCAGCCCCGAACATTCAAGTCCATTCTCACTTGGAACCGAGTTGGCTGGCCATTGTGAAGATAGGGAGAAGCAAACCAAGGGCCAGGAAACCGATGCCCATCGCCACTAGGCAAAGAATTACCGGCTCGATAAGGCGAACCGCCTGGTCCACCTGACGGTTCGTACGGCGTTCGACCGTGTCCGCAATCTGCACGAGGACTTTCTCCAGCTTATTGGATTCCTCCGCCACGGTGATCATGGCGAGGATCTGCTCCGGAAAAAACCCACCTTCCCCCAGCGGCTCGGATAAGCGCTTGCCATCGCGGACGGACTCCGCAGCCTGCGCAATCCGCTCCCCGAGAATCATGGAACCGGTTGCATCCTTGCTGATCTTAAGTGCTTGTAGCAGAGGCACTCCATTCGCGAGCATCGTTCCAAGAATTCGACAGAACCGAGTGATGGCCACCAAACGAAGAGCTGAACCGACCACTGGAATCTTCAAGCGCCATTCCTCGATCCGACGTCGGGCTTTCTCGCTCCGAAGATTGGTCCAGATCAACGCGATCACCCCGGCAAGCCCCACCAGCAGGAAATACCAATAGGTCCGCACCAACACGCTGGCGCCGAACAGGAGCTCGGTGGGAAGGGGTTTCTTGGCGTTGGCCAACAACGGCTCGAATTTGGGAACAAAGAAAATCAGCGCGCCGATCATCACGGCCATGCCCAGAGCGGCCAGCAGCGCGGGATAAATCAAAGCACCCATGACCTTGCTCTGCAGCTCATCCAGACGTTCCAGAAAGCCACTCAGGCTGCGTAGCACCTCCTCCATGAAGGACGCTCGTTCCCCCGCCTGAACCATGGCGGTGTGCAACACCGGAAAAACCTCCGGGAATTGTTTCAAGGACTCCGTCAGGGACTTGCCGTCCGCCACGCTGACACGAACCTCTTTGAGCAGGCCTTTCAGTCCGGGGCTGACAGTGGATTTGATCAGGGAATCTAGCGACCGAAGCAGCGGAACGCCGGATCCCAACAAATCGGCCAACTGGCCATACATAACCCCCAAATCTCGAGATTTAACCCGATACTTCTTCTTGATGGAAGGATCCCGAGAAACCCCTTTTCCCCGCACGCTCACGGGAAACAACTTCTTCTCACCCAACTGCCTCAGCACCGCCGCCTCGGATTCCGCTTCCAGCAGTCCGGCGATTTTCTGACCACTCTCCGTTAATGCAGTGTATTGAAATTGTGCCATCGATAGTCGACTACAAGGCCGTGCACATCACAACCTCGTCAGGAGTCGTAATGCCTTCGCGGACCTTGACCCATCCATCCTCACGAAGCAAGCGCAAGCCCGACTGACGGGCCACTTTGACGATCTCCGGCGAAGGAGCACGTTCCATGACCTTGTAGGCGATCTCATCATTCATCACCATCAGCTCATATAGGCCAGACCGACCCCTAAAACCGCTATTCCGACAATGGGGACATCCTGTACCAGCGAAGAGTTTATCCCCCGGCTTCACTGTAAAGTCTCGCGGCAGCTTAGAACGATCGGGTTCCACCTCCACTCGACACTTGGGACAGATCTTACGAACGAGTCGCTGGGCCATGGAACCGATGAGCGTGCTGCTGACTAAGTACGGTTCGACACCCATATCGATCATGCGCATCGGGGCGGAAGCCGCATCATTCGTGTGCAGGGTCGAAAGAACCAAATGTCCGGTCAACGCCGCCTGGGTAGCGGCCCGGGCAGTTTCAAGATCCCGAATTTCACCGATCATCACCACATCCGGATCATGACGGAGGATCGCTCGAAGCCCGCGTTCGAAGGTCATCCCCACCTTATGCTCGACCGGAATCTGGTTAACACCGTGCAGATGATATTCGACCGGATCCTCGACGGTGAGCACTTTGATACCCGGACCGACCAGGGCATTGAGTGCCGCATACAATGTCGTCGTCTTCCCGGAACCAGTGGGACCTGTCACCAGAAAAATCCCGTGCGGACGCTGAATCAGGCCATCGAAAAGCTCGTAGGTCTGAGCATCCATTCCCAGCTGCGGCAAGGTGAACAGGACATTGGACTTGTCCAGCAAACGCATGACCACGCCTTCGCCATAGAGCATCGGGATCACACTGACGCGCACGTCGATTTGGCGCCCTCCGACGTTGAACTTGATCCGGCCGTCCTGCGGCACGCGCCGTTCGGCGATGTTCAGATTGGCGAGAATCTTAATGCGGCTGATGATGGCCGCTTGAAAGCGATGCATCTGCGGGGGGACTGAGGCCTCCTGGAGCACACCGTCGATGCGATATCGAATGGCGATCTGGTGCTCGTAGGGCTCGACATGGATATCGCTGGCCCGCTCGTTGACCGCCTCGAGAATAATCTCGTTCACCAACTTAACAACGCTGGCCTCCTGGGCCATTTCGAGCAGATCTTCGCCGCCCTCCAACGCTTTGGCCGGGCTATCGATGTCATCCGCCCCCACCATCTCATCCAGCGTGTCACCCCCGAGTCCGTAGTGGCTCTTAATGATCTTCTCAATCTCATCGCGAGGTGCCAAGACCGGCTGGATGTTGAGCCCGGTCATTAGCCGGATGTCGTCGAAAGCATAGAGATCAAACGCATCACTTGTCGCCACGTTCAGGGTCCCATTGACCTGGGAAATGGGAACGAGGCGCTTTCGGTAGACGATTTTGGAGGGGAGAGCACGCAAGGTCTCGGGAAGAATGGAAATATCTTCCAGATTCACCAACGGAATATGGAGCTGTTCGGACATCACCTCCAGGAGCTGCCGTTCAGAAATGCACCCCAATTGGATCAGAGCCCGATCCAGACGCAACCCTTCAGACCGTTGCAGAGCAACGGCTTCCTCGAGCTGCTCCACCGTGAGCAGGCCCTTTTCCTGAAGTATTTCTGAGATACTCATACGGATCACTCAAATCGGACTAAGAGGGTCACCCTTGCCCTGCGAGCCTAGACTGTGCCAACCCGGTGCAAGCAGTTCAATCCACAATCCAAGCTGGCACCGCGTGAACGCCAGTCTCGAAGAATGGACCTGGGTAGCTCCAGCCAGCGAGGCTTCCTAATTAATACGACTCCAGCCTGTCGTGTATCATTCGAGGAAACTGCCCGTTCGACCTTTAAATCGCCTAGGTTCTTTTCCCGAAGGTGACCCTGTCGCCATGCGTTCGTAACAGTCCTGAACGAAGTTATAGTCAGTGAAACGAACGAACAATGACGGGTCATACGGATCCGTTTTAGGAGAAAGACGATGATTGTGACGAATCAAGCCCAGTTGGACCGCCAGTTGGAAGCCTATCTGGTGGAAATCAAGAACCAGTTTGGCCCCGACTCCTTGGTCAATGTCACCTTGGACGCAGTGCAAGTGGTGGGCGACAACGGATTGAAGGCGGTATCGGCGCCCTCCGCCGCCTCTCAAACGACGCCCAAGACCTTGCTCAGTGTTCTAAGCCACTGCTACGCCGTGGGACTTTACAACCCCGCCGACATCGAAGCCGCGATCGAGAACGACCCGACCGTCAGCTACCTGGCGACCCGGAGGTATCCGTCCATCGCGGAGCTTCGCCGGTTTCGGCGGGAACACCGGACGCAGATTCAGTTAGCATTGGTCGAGACCTTTAAGCGGATCTGGACTGCGGCCAGTTTAGGATTGAATCCCGCACAGATGGGGCCCTCGGAATGGGAATCCGCCCTTGAGGCCTCCGCCCTTCCTCCCAACCTGATCGTTCAGTTTGGACGTCTGGCCGAGGAGCACATTCTGCTCGCGCAGCTCTGGGACGGCCCGGCGCTGCGGGATTAAGGAAGGGATGGGCCGAGACGGCCCTCACTACATTGTAGCGACGTCCGTCCTCGGGCGTTCCCCACCCGATGGGCCGAGAGGACCCACACTCCAATTTGGCCTCGTCACTGCTCATTGACTCCGGCCGACTGGGCCGGTAGCCTTTAGGAGCGTCTAAAGCGCAACCCATGCTCGAGATCATCGAAAAACTTCTAATTTTGCAGGATTGGGACCAGAAACTTCAGGGCCTCCGCGAAGAGTTGCAACAGATTCCAGTGGAAGAAGCTAACCTGCTAGCTAAGGCCAAGTCCTCCACCTCCGCCCTCGACAACGCCAAACTCCGAGTCAAGCAACTCGAGACCGAGCGCAAGAAGCTGGAATTGGAGGTGGATACCCGGAAGCAGCAGATCGAGAAATATTCCCTGCAGCAGTTCCAGACCAAGAAAAATGAGGAATACCGGGCTCTCGGCAACGAGATCGAAACCTGCAAGGCTGCGATCGCCAAACTGGACGACCAACAGATCGAGTTCATGGAGCAGATCGAAGGGGCCCAGCGACAAGTCGCGGCCGCCAATGAGGAATACCTCGCTGCCAAAAAGACCGCCGACGGACGAATCGCCGAACTCAAAGGTCGCCAGGCCAAGCTGGAGCAGGAGTTCGCTAAGGCGGAGTCCGAACGCAACAGCCGGGCCACCGAGGTCGATGAAGTCCTGCGGGCCAAATACGATCGTCTGGTGAAGAACAAAGGCGGCCGAGTGGTGGTCGGGATCGCCCACGGAGTCTGTGGTGGCTGTCACATGGGCATCAGCCGCAGTATCGTGCTGCAATGCCAAGGCGGCAAAGAGATCATTCAGTGTCCCAACTGCAGCCGAATTCTCTACTATTCCAGGGACATGGACCTGCAAGTCGCCGACTAGCAGCCTGTCGGAACTTATCCCCACCGGACGTGAGTCCGGCTGTGGAGCCCGATTGTGCTAAGTTATCTTTTAGGAATCGTCGCGACAGGCTGCTAGATGTTTTTCCTGTGGAAAAGAGCCGATCCGCTGATGGTTTCCTTGTGACCGGATCATCATTACCGAGCCGTGTTACCCTTCTCAATGCTATCCCGAACCACCTTGATAGCGTCGAGCAGGCGATCCCAATCAGCCTCCGGGGTGTCCCAGCCTGAGCTCAGCCGAATCATCCGATTGGCTTGGCTGTCAGCAAAACCCATCGCCTTCAACACATGCGATGGTTCTTCGCTGCCGCTGGCACAGGCCGATCCCGTCGAAACCGCGCACCCCTGTCGATCGAGTTTCACCACCCACCGCTGCTGACAGTCCTTCTGAGGAAACAGGGCCGAGACGGTATTCCAAAGGCGAGGTACGCCCTGCCCCACCACCTCCGTACCGGGAAGTTCTTCAAGCAACTGGGCCTCGAAACGGGCCTTCGGGACGGAGGCGTGCTCAGCTCCACCCGCCGCCAGCCAAGCCTCCCGACTCTCCAAGGCCGAGACCAGGGAGAGGATGCCCGGAACGTTCTCTGTCCCGGCACGACGTCCTTCTTCCTGTGATCCTCCGCGGATCAGGGGAGAAACTCGTCCTCGGGTCGGACATTTGAGAAAGCCTACCCCACGCGGACCGCCAAACTTGTGGGCGCAGCCGCTCACCCAATCGCACCCACCCAAACCTTGAGCCGGCAACTTGCCCAGCCACTGGGTGGCGTCGCACAGAAAGGGGATCTCACGGGACGCACACCAGGCACGCGCTTCAGCCCAGGGCTGGATGACCCCGGTTTCGTTGTTGGCAGCCATGACACAGACCACTCCAGGAAGGGCGCCCAAGGCCCAGTCGTCCAAGACATCCAGGTCCACCTGACCTTGTGGGTTGGCTGGCAGCCATCGGACCCTACCGGGAAAATACCATCGGGCGGCCTGAACTAAGCAAGGATGCTCGATGGACGAGATCCAAACCTCCCGATCCGGCGGCAGCACTCGTGCGAAATGGTGAAGCACCTGGTTATTGGACTCCGTCGCTCCCGAAGTGAAGACCAAGTCCAGAGCATCACAGCCCAGCAAGCGAGCCAAGCGATGTCGAGCATCCTCCAGCGCACTCGAAGCCCGCGACCCCAAACGATGCTGGCTGCTCGGATTGCCCACCCATCGTTCCGCCGCATCCAGCCAGACCTGGCGAGCCGATGCGGTCATCGGCGACGTCGCGTTGTGGTCAAAATAGAGCATAGATCCGAGGCGTCCGGCCGGCCTCCCCGGAAGGAGGCCTACGCGACGCCAACCATCGAATACCGAGCGGGACGGCGGATCAGCCCGCCACGATGAAGTTGATCATCCGGTTCGGCACGTAAACCACCTTGGTGATCTTATCCAAGCTGGGTACGAATCGAGAAACCCCATCGGCCGCAAGCGCGAGCTCTTTCACCGCCGCCTCGTCGCATCCCACAGCAATGGTCACCCGACCGCGCAGCTTGCCGTTAACCTGGACCGGGATCTCCACGCTGGATTCCTTGATGGCGTTCTCATCGTAGACCGGCCACCCACTGCGGAAGATGCTCTGCGGCTTCTTGAAGGTCTCGCGCCACAGCTGTTCCGCCAGATGGGGCGCGAAGGGCGCCGTCAACTGGACAAACACCTCGGCATCGGACCGCGACATGGTGCCTGCCTTGCGGAACTCGTTGCGCAACTCCATCAAGGTGCTGATGCAAGTGTTGAACTGAAGCTGCTCGAGGTTCTGACCAATCTTCTTCACCGCCTTCGCCAGCGACTTTTGCAGCTTCGGATCGGTTTGTTCCGCCGAGGTCTTCGCCGGGTCCGTGAAAAACTCGAAGATATGACGCGCAAGATCGTTCACGCCTTTGATGCCCTGGTCCGACCAATCGCCGCCCTCGGCGAATGGCCCCAGAAACATGAGATACATGCGGAACACGTCGGCTCCATAGCGCTCCACGAACGGATCGGGACTCACGGCATTGCCATGGCTCTTGCTCATCTTGTGCCCGTCCTTGGTGATCAGCCCCTGATGAATCAGCCGCTTATACGGCTCGCGCACTGGCAGGTGCCCCGCATCGTTCAACGCCTTCGCGATGAAACGAGCGTACAGCAGATGCTTGGTGGCGTGCTCGGCTCCACCAACATACACATCCACAGGCATCCACTTCTGGGCCACATCGGGAGCCAAAAAGGCTTTTTGATCCCCTTGGGAGAGATATCGGAAGGAGTAGAAGCTACTGCACACGAAGGTATCCATCGTGTCGGTCTCCGGGCGCCATCCGGGGCCGAAGATTTTCTCCACCCGCTCAACCAGCTCACGGGACCGCGCCAGCGGCGGCACGCCATCGGGCTTGAAATCGACATCGGTCGGCAGAGTCCAAGGCAGATGTTCGTCCGGAATGGCATGAGCCTTCCCCTGCGGATCATAAGCGATGGGGATCGGAGCTCCCCAATAGCGCTGACGGGAGACGCACCAATCGCGCAAACGATAGTTCACGTTGCGGAAACCTACCCCGCGCTTTTCAATGTGCTCAATCACAGGCTGGCGGACGGCGTCCCAACGCTGTCCCGCCAACTCGGGCGGAGCGGTGAGCAGACCGTCCACCTCGCGATAGAACGTCTGGAAGGACTTCACGGCCTCGGCCAATCCAGGGTCGGACGGCAGCAACGCGATGCGCAATGGGATCTGGAACTTCTTGGCGAAGACAAAATCACGCTCATCGTGGGCACTGCAGTTGACGATGCCGGTGCCATATTCGGCGAGCGCATAGGATGCGATCCAGATGGGGAAGTCCCCGGTGCCAAAGGGATTCTCCACATACCGTCCTGTGAAGATGCCGTCCACCTCGCTGGCGATCTTGCTCTCCATCAGCTGAGTCGCGGCGATTCGAATTCGACGGTCGTCCAGCTTGTCCGCCAATCCGGCAGCGGCGCAGATAGTCTTCAGCGACTTGTAGATCACCGAGTAGTCCGGAGCAGTCGTCTCCGCGAGCAACTGGGCCAACTGGCTGATTTCGCCCGCTGCCTTCGTCGGCTGACACTCTTGGCCGCCCAGCTCACTGACGAGGCCCATGATCTGCATGGCCAATTCCACCTGGTTGGCTGGCTTGACCTCCGCGCGCTTACGCTTGAGATCCTCCAAAAACTGACGCACAGCGGCTTCCTGAGGGGTTCCCTTGATCAGGCGTTCGACCAGTTCGTGCTCCGGTGCGATGACCGTGAAGGTCTGGGCCAGGTAGGTTTGCGGGATGGAGTCATAGACCTCGACCGTGTCTCCGAGGTCCTTGAGCTTCATGCGGAAGTTCACGCCCTCGCTGCGTCCTATCCAGTTTTTCTGCATGATCTTGGTCTTCTCAGGCCAATCCAAAGCAGGGAGCTCCTGAAGCAAGGGCTCCGCATAATCCTTAATCTTGAAGAACCACTGCTTGAGCGGCCGTTTCTCCACCTTGGCTCCGGAACGCTCCGCGGTGCCATCCGGCTTGACCTGCTCATTGGCCAGCACCGTCTGATCCACCGGATCCCAATTCACCACGCTCGTCTTCTGCTCGGCCAGGCCGCGCTTGAACATCTGGAGAAAGACCCACTGGGTCCAGCGGTAGTATTCCGGTTCGCTGGTGTTGAGCAGCTTGGTCCAATCGTACATGCAGCCCATGCGTTTGAGCTGCTTGATCATGGTCCGCACGTTGGACCGCGTGGAGTTAGCCGGCTGACTCCGATGCTTCATCCAGCCATTGACCGTGGCGAGCGTCGCCTTCTCGCCCACCTCGAACTCCAGCTTACCGGCGGCGGCCTCGTATTCATCCACCAATTTGCGAATGCCGACGGCGTAGTTTTCGGCAGGGAGCCCGAAGGCATCAAATCCGATCGGAGAGAACACATCATAGCCCTGCATCATCTTGAAGCGGGCGAAGGTGTCCGAGGGCGCGAAGTTATACCAATGGCCCACATGCAGCTTGTCCCCGCTGGGATAGGGGAACATCACGTGCGTGTAGAACGGCTTCTTGGCGCTGCGAAAATCCACCTCGTAGAGGCGTTCTTTTTCCCATCGTTCCTGCCACATCTCTTCGAGCTGGGACGGATTATATTGCGTCGTTTCCATCTAGTTCTCTAACGGGTTGCCCTGCTGGGTGATTCGATCAAAACCGAACCCGAAGTATGTCAAAGCGCACTACCGGCGCAAGGCCTATAACGGGGGCAGTTGCACCCAGGACGTGATCCGAAGTGAGGGGAGATCTGTATCTCCCTATGGGAATCCCGACTCCATCGAGGGGAGACGAAAGCGGCAGAGGGCTCTAAGCATTACCCACAAGTTCAGAAGATCTTGGACCTCTATCCCAACGGGATAGCGCCTCAAAGCCCAGGGTTGCGAGGAACGAGCTACCCTGGGAAAAACCCATAGAATTCACAACCCCATCGTGGGTTGCGGTTTGTTTGGGGGTGTTGGCCGATCCGGTCGCAACCCGCGTTGGGGTTGTGAGAAAACAACGACTAACCCAGGGTAGGCGCTCCCGCTTCGCGCCAACCCTGGGCTTTGAGGCGGAATCCCTGTGGGATTCTAACATCTGGTCGAAGAACTTGTGGGTAATACTCAGG